>QHOP01000201.1 GCA_003219345.1 Verrucomicrobiota bacterium | reverse complement strand
CCAGCCACGCATGGTGGCTTGGGTTGTGATAAAGATAGCGAACATCCGTGCCATTGGCTGAGATGGAGTAGGCCTCGAAGAGTTTGTTTTCCGGGTCTTTGATGAAGGTGATGAAGCGCGTGCCGGATGGGTTCCACCCCTCGCGGAAGATGTAAAAATGACCTGATGAGGGGATTCCACCGGGGAAAGCTATGGCGGCCATCTTATCCAGAGGCATAATCAGCTCCGCATTTCCTGTATCCATATTCATCTTCCAGACACCCGTCTTGACTGGAGAGCGTTGGCCTTTGCTTTTATCCCCAATGGCGGCGTAATCAGTCCCTTGGTGCTCGCCCTCGAAATCGTGGGTCAGCGCTGTGCCGCCGTCCGGGGAAAGGTCGTAAATCGGCCGAGGCAGATTACGCCTTTTGCCGGTGCGGAAGTTATACAGACGGCATACAAAGGACATGCCATCGTCGGAGCGATCGTTCCATACAATCTCATCAGATGCGGGCCGCCATTGAAGCCGCGCGCCCTGCTGCCAGTTCCAAGCTGTTGTCTCTCCGATTTTGGTCCATTTGTACCGGTCTTTGAGATCGATAAAACCAACATCGGCACGATCCGTAGGTTTAATCTCACGGTAATCAAAATAGACTTTCATCCCCAGCAGATAGCGTCCCGTAGCATCAAACTGAAGACATTGATAAAAGAAAAACCCTGTATAAACCCGGTGTCCGCTGGCTCCGGGATCCGAGACTCGGATTATGGCCGGATACCGCGCATCGCTCGCCTGCATTACCTGGCTGAAGTTGGTGTATGTCGTGTAGCCCGGCTTGGCATCCGCTCGGGATGACAAGTCACCGATGTTGACCTTGGGAGCTTCTGCGGCATTGAGAGCGCCAGTCCCGAGATTACTCCGCAGCCAGGCGAGCAGGTCTGCGACATCCGAGGGCTTGAGTCCTTCCGCAAACGAGGGCATCAACGATGTCGCCAGGCGGCGCACACCCAGCACGTCTTTGCGCAGGAGCACCTGCTCGACACCGTTCGGTGACATCAAGGACAGGCTGGTCGCGCCGTCGTCCTTCAAAATGCCGGTGACGGCGGTGCCGTCGGTCATCTGCACAAGCGTCGTCTCGTAGCCGGGCCGGATGCGCTCGTTGGGCATGAGGACATCCTTCAACAACGATTCCTCCGCCATGCCGAGCTGACCGAGCAGGTCGGGTCCCATTTCTTTGCCTTCATTTCCAATGCGATGACACGTCGCGCATGCCTTTAGAAAAATTTCGTGACCATGCTTCAGGTCGCGCGGCCCCGCCAGAGCCGTGACGAATTTCCGGAACGTCCCTTCGCTGATTTGTTCGACGGGCGGTAACTGGCCTGACGACACCAGCGATTCCTCGTCCGCCACAGTCGCGACGAAGGTGTCCTCCAACGCGCGCGCCGCGGTGCGGACTCCGGCGAGAGGGCTCGCAGCGAGAGTCGCGAGGGCAGCCCGCGCGGATTTGTCAGCGAGCGGCTTGCGCGGCGCGTTCTTGCGGCCCCTGGCGAGCGCATCGAGCACGGCGGCCCGCGTGTCCGGCTCGGCGGTGGCGACGAGGTTGAGCGTGCCGGCGAGTTCGGATTCATCCCGGCGCGCGGCGATGGCTTGCGCGAGCGGCGGGAGGAAGGGCGCGGAGCCGCCCGGCTCGCGCAGGAGGGCGCCGAGCATTTCCAGGCCACGCCCGTGCAGCGAAGACAAGACAGCGGCGTCCATCCAGCGCACGCCGAGCCGCTCGCGGACGAACCGGGCAAGCATCGCGAAAGCTCGGCGGCCGCGGCTGTCAGCGTCGCATCGAGCAGTGCGCGGCCTTCGTCTTTGGCGAACCAGTGATCGGCGAGTTGGAGCGCATGAATGCGAACGGCGGCGTCGGCGTGGCTGATGAACGGCCGCACATCGGATGGTGTGAGCGCGCCGAGTTGGTCGAGCGTGCGCAACGCGATGATGACGGCGGATGGCTCGGCGTTTTTATCGGCAAGCAGTTCGCGCAGAATTTTCTTTGCTTCTTGAAGCACATTGGCCCCATGAACCTCCCCCTCAACCGCCCTCCGGGCACCTTCTCTCCCATCGGGGGAGAAGGCTGGGATGAGGGGGTTTCCTCCACGTTCGACAAGTAGACGTTGCGCGGTCTGTCGCCGCCAGAAGAGCGGGCTGGCACATTCGCGGGCGAGAGCCTGCGTATCGAGCCCGCTCATGTCGGCGGCGGGAACGGGCGGGGCGTCGTGATGGGTGAGACGATAGATTCGGCCGCGGTCGTGGCCGGCATAAACCCCGTATTGCTGCTGGAGATGACGCGGGATCGCCGAGTAATCCTCGATGATTTCGCGATAGTAGTCGGTGATCCAGATGGATCCGTCCGGCCCGTGCGTGAGGTTCATGGGATGACTCCAGGCGTCGGTGCTCGCGGCGAATTCGGATTTTTCTTCGCCAGACGCGCGGTGAATTGTCAACGCGGACCCATCCGCTTCGATCACCGCGCGGTGGATGAGATTTCCCGCCGGTTCGCAGACGAAATATTGCCCGCGCAATCCCGGCAGCGCGCGGTCTTGATACACCATCGGTCCGCACGCGGCCGTGAACCAACCGGTGGCCTCGCTCTCCGCCGCGCCGTAGCGCGAGTTGTAGTATTTGAAATAAGCCGGGTCGTCGGCGCGCTTCTGCCGCCACGGATGCGGCTTGGAAATCGAGTAGGCGCGGCGGTCGCCGGTGGCGATTTCGAGCGACGGCGTGGCCGCATCGGGATTACGAGCGAGATAATACCACGGCAACGGTGCGATGAAAATTCCAGGAACGGTCGTCGTCACAGTGAAGCGGTCGCCGGACTCCGTCATTGCGAAACCGAACGTGTGCGTGGCGCCGGTCACCGGCTCGATGGCGCTGCCGTCCGGGCGAATTCGGAAGTCGGAGCCGGGCAACTCCACCGGCGCAGCGAGATGCGGCCCGGTGATTATTCCGCCGCCCCAGCCGCGTCCGAAATAAATCCAACCGTCCGCACCCCATTGCGGCGCGTTGATGCCGCGCTCGAGTTCGCCCGTGGGAAAGCCGGTGAAGAGCACATCGCGCGTCTCGGCTTTCCCGTCGCCATCGCGGTCGGCGAGGAACACGATGTCAGGCGCGCACGCCACAATGATGCCGCCACGCGCGGGCACGAGTCCGTAGATCGGCGGCAGATTCGTGGCCCACACATCGGCCGCGTCCATGCGACCGTCGCCGTTCGTATCACGAAGCCATTTCACCACGCCAAACGTGCCGGCCTTGGCGGCGCGTTTGAATTTCTCGTCGGCCTGCACACGCCGCACCTGTGTGTCGAGTTTACCGGTCTTGTTGAGTTCTTCGATGTCGAGCTGGCCCGCGAGATTGTATCCGTGCAATTCGGAAACAAACATCCGCCCGCGCTCATCCCAGCACACCCCCGACGGCGACGCGATGAGCGGTTCGCTGACGACGATCTCCATGCGAAAACCAGGCGGCAGCTTGAACGCCGCGGCGCTTTGTTCGGGAGCCAAGGGCTTGGGCGCGTCGGTTGGTTTCGGAATTTGCGCGAAAGCGGGATTGGTGGTCAGCAGCATGAGCCACGCAAGCCCCGTGGATTCCAGGATGACTCGGTATGGCGTCGGCGAAGGCATTGAAATCAGTTTGTACGAGGTCAAAACGGCGAACATCAGTTCAAACTTGGCTCTTTACGCGCCAGAGTATCGGGCTAAAGTGACGAGCGAATCCACATCGCTAACGCATTGAATCAATGAAAGCCGACTTTCAATTCACGCTCAACGGAAAACCTCAGCGCATTTCCGCAGAGGCCCGGCGCACTCTACTCGAGGTGCTGCGCGAGGACCTGGATCTCACGGGAACCAAATTCGGCTGCGGCGAAGGCCAATGCCGCGCCTGCACCGTGTTGCTCGACGGCAATCCGGTTCGATCCTGCCAGACAGAGATTGCGGAGGTCGAAGGCCGCAACGTCGAAACCATCGAGGGCCTGGCGCAGAACGGGAAACTGCATCCGGTCCAGGAAGCCTTCGTCAAGGAGGGCGCCATGCAGTGCGGCTACTGCGTGCCCGGTATGATCCTGGCCACGGTCGCGCTGCTCAAGCGCAACCCGACTCCGAACCAGACGCAAATCGTCGAAGCGTTGAACGGGAATATTTGCCGGTGCTGCGGGTATGTAAACGTGTTCAAAGCGGTGCAGCGCGCCGCGCAACCGGGGAAGGAGGCCCAATGAAAACGCAACTCCGCGAGCCGGAGTTCACCGAGCCGGAGCGTTACGAACTTCATGAAGGACCGTTCTATCATTTCGACATCAGCCGACGCGAGTTTGTCCAGGTTCTCGGTGCCGGCGTGGTCCTTTCCGTTGCCGTTCCAAGACTGTTCGCTCAACGGGCGCCGGAGAACCGGCCCACGAATCTTGCGCAGCGACTTCACATCGGGGCCGATGGCGTGATCACGGTTCTGACGAGCAAGGTTGAAGTCGGTCAGGGTTCGCGCACTCAACTGACGCAGGCCGCCGCCGAGGAGCTGCGCGTGCCGGTCGATCGCGTCCGATTCATCATGGCCGACACCGCCGTCGTTCCCGATGACGGAGGCACAGCGGGCAGCGGCACCACTCCAAGGTCAGTCCCGGCGATTCGCAGGGGATGTGCGGCCGCGTGCCAACTGCTTATCGACACGGCCGCGGCTGCGTTTAACGCCGACGCGAAGAGGCTCTCCGTTCGCGATGGGATGGTGGAAGGACTCGCCGAGGGTCAGCAATTCAGCTATGCCGACCTCGCGAGCGAGAAGCATTCGAAAGCGCTCCAGCGCGAAGTCGCATCCGGCGTCAGCCTCGCTGAAGTGAAGGAATGGCGCATCCTTGGGACGCCTGTTCCGCGCGTCGGCGCCAGCGAGATTGTCACCGGCGCTCATCGGTATCCTTCGGACATCCGGCGTCCGGGCATGCTTTACGGCAAAGTGCTGCGTCCCTCTTCGTATGGCGCGCAACTGGAGGAGATCGATCTGGCTCCCGCGAAAACCAGCTTTGGCGTGACCGCGATACGAGACGGAGACTTCGTCGGTTTCGCCGCGGCAACTTCTTTCGAAGCGGAACTCGCCCGGGACGAAGCGGCGAAAACAGCGAAATGGAAAACGGCGGAACATCCTTCGAGCGACGACCTTTACTCTTATCTTCGCTCCCATGCTTCCTCCCAACGCTCGCGCCGCGATATCACAGGCTCACCCGACGAAACGTTCAAGACCGCCCACAAGGTGCTGCGCGAAGCCTATCAGATCGCTTACATCCAGCATGCTCCCATGG
>QHOP01000200.1 GCA_003219345.1 Verrucomicrobiota bacterium | reverse complement strand
TGGTGATGCTGCCCATCCGGTGAATGACACCGCCGCACACCAGCATGGCCTCGCTTAGAACCGTTTTGCCTGCCGATGCATGGCCTACGATGGCAAAATTTCGGATGTCGCCCGGTTGATATGTTTGCATGTGCCAAATTGACTGATCCTGGAGTCGTCGCTTTTGGAACGCTTCCTTTTTATCAGACCCAGCCAGGATGGCCAACAAAACTTTGCTCGAGAAACCATTCTTTGACCGTTGCATTTGGCCGAAACGGGCGTAGGTTCAGCGATATGAAAACCGTCACTGTGGCCGCATTCAATTCGCCGGCAGAAGCCGAGCCGCTGAAAACGCGCTTGGTGGCGGCCGGCATTGCGGCGGAAGTCCATAGCGAATCAAAACTCGACGAGGAGCTGGACTTCTCGCGGGTCAGCGCGGGAGTTCGAATTGAGGTTCCGCGGTCGGATTTTGAAGCTGCGATGAGTATTGTGTACGCTTGGAACGTCACTGAGACCGCCGAAACAGCAAAATTGCGCCAGACCGAGTCCGACGTGCGCGGAACCATAAGCCGCAGCGCGGGCAGCAGCCCAACGCCTCCTGCGTAGGGCCAGGTTGGATCACACCAGCTCATTTCAAGGGATCTTCTGGCGATGGCAAGGGGTGTTCGCTGTGCCAGTGAACAAGTTGGCAATAACCTCTGGATATCTTCTCATTGCGGAGCGTCATCGAACCTCGTATAGAGAATGCGCTTCGTTTTCTCATTGAAAGGAACGGCTGAAGCGGCGCGAAGCGCGAGGGGCGACAACATGGTTCTTCTTGTTGGCGGGGCTTTTAATCTGCCGGAAGAAGCGTTGGCTCCGGTTTGGACCGGAATGATACTGAGGACGGACATTCGTATGACGACCCACTCGAACGGCTCGGCGCCTCAGGGGGAGATCTGCGGTTCTGCCGCTTCTTCCGAAGTGAAGCCGCTGGCGGAACCGGGCACGGAACGATGGGTTGCCCTTCGGCGTGAAATTGAGGAGGGTTGTAACCACTGGCCTGAGCAAATCGCGACCATGATTGAGGAGGATTACCGCCAGCTCATGAAAGATTTCGGTCTGCGCTGACGCGCCCGAACCAAGACCTCCCGTTGTTTTGCTTCGCGCGCCGACTGGCGGTTGCGGAGAATCTGATTGTATCTAGGGAGGCAATACCGCAAATTTTTGCCGGTAGATTCGCGATTCAGAAGTTTTTTATGAAATGGTTTTGGTTCCGATGGTTTTCCCTTTTTGCCTGGATTCAAATCTCGGTGGCGGATATCCCACCCGCAACAACGCTTCCGCTCGGCGCCCGGGCGCCTGACTTCAGACTGCCTGGGGTGGACGGAAGGAAACACTCGCTGAAGGACTTCAAAAGGGCCGACATCCTTGTGGTCGTGTTTACGTGCAATCACTGCCCGACCGCGCAGTATTACGAAGAGCGGTTGAAGCAAATCGTGGATGATTACAAAAGGAAAGGAGTAGCGCTCGTGGCCATCAACCCGAACGATCCGAAGTCCGTTCGCCTCGACGAACTGGGTTATACCGACTTGAGCGACTCGTTCAAGGAGATGCGAGTTCGGGCCAGGTATAAGAAGTTTAATTTTCCCTATCTCTACGACGGAGATAAACAGGAGACCGCGCGGGCTTACGGGCCGGTGGCCACGCCGCACGCGTTTGTTTTCGACAAAGAACGCAAGTTGCGCTACGTCGGCCGCGTTGACGACAGTGAACGGCCGGAATTGGTGAAGACCCGCGATCTGCGCAATGCGATCGACGCGTTGTTGGGGGGACACGAGATAGACGTCACACAAACCAGGACTTTCGGTTGCTCGATCAAATGGGCCGGTAAGGAGGAAGGGGTCAAACAGTACCTGGCGCGGCTGGCGGCTGAACCGGTCAACCTCGAGCTTGTGGGCGCAGACGACTTGAAGGCGCTGCGCAAAAACGACTCCAGCAAAGCGCGCCTGATCAACTTTTGGGCGACCTGGTGCGGACCGTGCATCACCGAGTTTCCCGACCTGGTGATCATCAACCGCATGTATCGGCACCGTGCCTTCGAGCTGGTAACAGTATCGGCGAATTATCCGGACGAGAGAAAGGAAGTGCTGGCCTTTCTGCAAAAGAACCAGGCCTCCTGCCGGAATCTCCTCTTCGGCGAGGTGGACAAATACAAGTTAATGGCGGCGTTTGACCCAGGTTGGGACGGAGCGTTGCCCTATACGGTTTTGCTCGGGCCGAACGGTGAAGTGCTCTACCAGCACCGCGACGCCATTGACGCTGTGGAAGTGAAACGCGCGATCGTCAGAGCACTGAAAGAAGATCGCTTCAAATGACAGACGCTCCGCTGAACCGGCGCTCAGGTGCGGAACAAGACTGATTCGCGCTTGAAGGCCGACACCGCTAGACTCAACGCCCCCGCCGCGTAACCCCAGGAGGAAGCGAAGACCAGCAAAATCAAGAGCCACGGATAATTGCCGGTCAGCACTTCCTTCGATACCAGGCTGACGTTAAGGACCGGGATGAACGCAAGCGCCGCGTTCAGGTCGAAACCCGGCACCATCGCGGCCATGGCCGGCATCAACACCAACAGCATCAGCGGTGAGGCATAGCTGTGCGCTTCCTTGGTCGTCTTCGAAAACAGACCTATCGCCATCAGCACCGCAGCAAACATCACCGCCAGCGGCAGCATCATCAGCAACACCGAGGCCACACCCTTGACGCTGATGTCAAACGGCACCGGGTTCCTTTGGGCGAACTCTCTGGCGACCACGAACGGCAGTGAAAATGTGAGCGCGAAAGAGGCGAGTGAAACAACGGCGGTGACGATTGAAGCGGTGAACACGATGAGGAATTTTCCCACGACCAGGTCCAGCCGACTTACCGGACTGGCCAGAATCGTTTCAATCGTTCCCCGTTCCTTCTCGCCGGCCGTCAGATCAATGGCCGGCGCCAACGATCCCATGAAGCAGAGGAAAATAATCAGGTAGGGGAAAAGTCCACCAATGACGTTTCCGCTGACTTTTTCCGGTGCGGCCACATTCTCTTGCTTGGTCGCGAACGGCTTGAGCACGTCTTTCGTCAGTCCGCTTTCCGCGAGGCGGGCCGCGACGAGTTGCTTGCGGTAGTCATCAAAAACCTTCTGGACGTTGCGAACCGCGACCTGCGAGCGCGTCTCTCCTTCGAAGTTGTAAATTTTCACCTGCGGCGGTTTGTCCGAAGTCATCCTGGTCTCCTGCTCGAAATTGGGAGGAAACTCGACGGCGGCACGGAGTTTCTTTTCGCTGATCAACACCACGTAGTCCTCAGACGGCGCAACCACCCTGATGCCGTCGGTCTCGCGCATCGTTTTGGCCAGCGCGGGCGCGTTGGTCTCGCCTAGCAGCATGATCGTCGAACCTTCCCGCTCCACCTTTTGCAGCGATTTGCCCGCCACGAAGCCAAAACCGAGCGTCAGGAGCGGAAACATTAAAATCGGGAGGACAATGGTTGAAATGATCGTGCGCCGGTCGCGAAGTGCATCGATCAATTCCTTCCGATAGATAATCCCAACGCGGGTCAAATTCATGGCGCCGCCTCCACCATCTGGATGAAAATTTCTTCCAGGTCCGCCTGGCGGGTGCGCTGCCGGAGTTCGGCCAGCGATCCGCCGGCGAGCAGTCTGCCCTGGTGAATGATGCCGATGTAATCGCAGAGCTTCTGGACTTCGCTCATCACGTGGCTCGAAAAAATCACTGTCTTGCCGCACGAACGGCAATCGCGAATGAAACCGACGATGGTTCGCGCCGCCATCACGTCGAGTCCCAGTGTTGGTTCGTCGAAAATCATCACCGGCGGATCGTGTACCAAGGTGCGCGCGATGGAGACTTTTTGTTTCATCCCGGTCGAAAGTTTGTCGCACCGGCGGTCGGCGAATTCATTGATTTCGAGCAGCGCGAACAATTCCTCGGTTCGCCGGCGAAGCTTGTCGCCGTTCAAACCGTTCAGGCGACCAAAATATTCGACCGTTTCGCGCGGCGTCAGACGACCGTAAAGAGCGGTGGCGGTGGAGAGAAAACCAACGCTGGCCCGAACCTTTTCCGGCTGCTCCCGGATATCGAACCCGGCCACCCGCGCCGTGCCGTCGGTCGGTTGGAGAATGGTCGCCAGCAGGCGGAGCGCAGTGGTTTTTCCTGCGCCGTTCGCGCCGAGCAGCCCGTAGATTTGTCCGGGTTGACATCGAAAGGTGATACCATGAACAGCTCGGATGTCGCCACCCTTTCGGTCGCGAAAGACCTTGGTCAAGTTCGTGGCCTCAATCATTGACTGGAGAGCTGAGGCCGACTCTAGGACGACACAAAATTTGTGTCGAGTTTTGTTCTAACTCGTTTATATTGCGATTGTCGAATTCATATTGGCCGCGGGAAATGCGGCCAGTCGGCTTTAGTCGACAAGCTTTCAGCCTCCATTAGTTGGGTCCTCGCCCAGGCCTTACCCCGATATATTGTGGTTTTTAGGCTTTACTTTACAAGCCTTGCTATTGTTACTTTGGCAAAAATATGTATCTAAAGAACCTGACGATGCTCGGCTTCAAGTCGTTTGCCGACAATACCTCGCTGAATTTCCAGCCTGGAATTACCGCCATTGTCGGACCGAACGGTTGCGGCAAATCCAACGTCGCCGACGCTATTCGCTGGGTTCTCGGCGAGCAATCAGCCAAAGCGTTGCGCGGCGGTGAGATGGCTGACGTGATTTTCAACGGCACGGACGGTCGCAAACCGCTGAGCATGGCCGAAGTCTCGCTGTCCATGGGCGACATGGATACGGAGCATCTGAAGGCGGCCGGGGTCGAACTGGCTTACAACGAGTTGACCATCACGCGGCGGGTTTTCCGTGACGGTGGCAGTGAGTACTTCATAAACCGGGCGCCCTGCCGCCTGAAGGACATTCAGCAGCTTTTCATGGGCACCGGCGTGGGGCGCACGAGCTACAGCATCATGGCACAGGGGAACATCACACAGATTCTCTCCAGCAAACCGGAGGACCGGCGGATGGTTTTTGAAGAAGCCGCCGGCATCACTAAATTCAAAGCACAAAAACGCGAGGCGCTTCGGAAACTGGAATACACCGAGCAAAATCTCCTGCGCGTCGGGGACCTGATTCGCGAAGTGAAACGGCAGATCGGTTCCCTCCAACGCCAGGCAGGCAAAGCGCGCCGTTACAAACAACTCATGCTCGAGCTGCAACATCTCGACACGCAGCTTGCCCGGCATCAACTCGACGTGCTGCAGGCGGAGATTGCCGAGCGGCAGGCGGCGGTTGAAAAGCTACGCCTTGAAATCGAAACGTGTTCCGAAAATGCTCTTCGTGGCGAAAATGAAATCGCCCAACTTCGCGAGCGATTGACGAAGCTGGAGCATCAAGTCAGTGAATCGCAGCAGCGGGCGGTGGAGCTGGAGAGTCAGGTCGATCGGCATGAAAGCCGAATTCATTTTAACGATGAGCGGTTGCGGGAAGTCGAAAAACAGCACGGGAACGCGCTGAGCGACATTTCACAGGCGGAGGAACGACGTTTGGCAGCGGAGCAAGAACTGGTTGCGGTGGCCGGGAAGCGGGCCGCTTCGACCGGCGCGCTGGAACAGCATCGCCAGACTCTGGAGGCCAAACGGGAGGCCTGGCAGTCCGTCGAGAACAATTTGATCCAACAGCAGGGAACGTTGCGTCAGGCGCAGTCGGATGTTTTCGCCGCGGCCCAGCAGCTCACGCGCGTCCGCAACGAAATCAACGTGCTCGATTTGCAAAAACAGGGCGATGTTGTCGGTCTGGAAAAGCTCGCCACAGAGAAAACCCAACTCGAAGAGGAGTGTGCGCGACTGGAACAGAGGCTGAGCGGGTTCGCAGCGAACGTCGAAGCCGAAAAACAGAGCGTTCAAACACGGCGCGATTCGCTCGAGGAACGACAGCAGCGCCTGCACGAAATTCAGCAGGAGACGGATCAACTGGCGCAACAACTGGATGGATCGTTGCAGGAACAGGCGGAAAAGAAGTCCCGCCTCGAGGTGCTTGAGCAATTGCAGGCCGAGCACGAAGGGTTCGGCGTCGGAACACTGGCGGCGCTCAAACAGACCGAGCAGGCGCTCGGTTCGCTGGCGGATAAAATCCGGGTGCCCGACCGCTACGTGGCTGCGATTGAAACCGCGCTCGGCCATCACCTGCAACTCGTCCTGACCGAGCTGCCGGAAAGCGCGCGGCAGATTCTCGCCGACCTGAATGCGAACAAAGAGGGCAGGGCCAGCGTTGCGGCCCTTGCGCTCAAGAGGTCGTTTGACACTTCGGTGTTGGCCGCGGATCAACTCGCTGATGTTCGACCGGCCGGAAACGATGCGAAACTGCTGGGACAAAGTGCGGTCCCTGCCTTGACCATCGTCGAAGCCGAGTCTGAGGTTGTGCCCCTGCTGAAAGGGTTGCTTGGGCGGACGTTCATTGTTGCAGACCTCGCTGCGGCGACGGCGGCGTGGCAGGAGACGGGCGGCACCGCTGATCTGGTGACGTTGGGAGGGGAAATGTTGAGCCGGCATGGCATTTACACCGGCGGATATATGAGTGGCAACGGCTCAGCCAAAACGCCGTCGTCCATCCTCGGCCGGAAGAATGAGATCGCCGGGTTGCAGAGTCACCTGGCCAGGTTGGAGAACCAGGTCAACGTTTCGAACCGCCGCAAAGAAACGCTGTTGAGCGAGCAGGCCGCGTTGCTAGCCGGTTTGCAGCAGGCGCAGAGCGAATTGCGCGCGCAGGAGGTCTCGATTGCCGCGCGCGAAGGGGAGTTCAACGCGCTGCAAAATTCGCGATGCGTCCTGCTCCAGAAGATCGACACGGTCATGCATGAAATTCAGAGTCTCATGGCGCAGGCACAACAAGGACAACAAAAGCTCGCGGTGATGGCGACGCAGGCCTGCGAACTCGAAGAACGCGAGCGGGAACTGCAGCAGCAGTTGGACGATTTGAATGCCGGACTCGAATCGCTGCGCCAGCAGCGGGACGCAGCCAACGCGGCGTTGACCGAAACCAAGGTGGCTCTGGCTACCGAGGAACAACTGGCGGTTTCCTTTCGCAAGCAAGAGCAGCCGCTCGAGCAGCGGATTCGCGAGTTGACCCAACTCGTCGAGCAGCGGCGCGGAGAGATTTCTTCTTTTATCAGCCGCAAGTCACAGGCCGAGCTGGAGATTGAAGAATCCCGCCAGGAGATTGGGCGTTTGCAGCTCGAACGTGAGCAGGTGGGCGCACAGACGGCTGAACTGATGGCTCAACGAGATTCGCTGGAGGGCGGCATGGCCAGTCGCGAGGAAGATCTGCGGGAACAGCGTCGTCGTTTGGGCGAACTGCAGAATCAACGCGGCGCGCTCGAGGTGGAACTGGCGCAGAACAA
Source organism: Verrucomicrobiota bacterium (assembly GCA_003219345.1). Classification (GTDB taxonomy): domain Bacteria; phylum Verrucomicrobiota; class Verrucomicrobiia; order Limisphaerales; family AV2; genus AV2. The sequence goes on along the minus strand of QHOP01000200.1, from coordinate 4,911 downwards.
CATGGCCGTGCAACACCTGCGCGAGCGGATTCAGCAGAAATATCAGGTGAACCTCGACGACATTCGCAGCGAGTGCATCACTATCACCATCGCGGACGAGGGTCCGGCCAGGGTCAGGACTTTGACTCCTGAGGAAATGGCCGCCAGCGGCGCCTCTACCGACTGGGATGCCGTCGCGGAGCAAGTGACCGCTTTGCGGAAGCGCATCGAAGAAATGGGGCCGGTCAATCTCGTCGCCATTGACGAATACGAGGAGACCGAACAACGCCACCAGTTCCTCAGCAGCCAGAATGACGACCTCGTTCAGGCCAAGCAGCAGTTGCTGGAGGTGATCAACCGCATCAACACGCAGACGAAGGAGATGTTTACCGATACTTTCAGAAAGGTCCGTGAAAATTTCCGGACGCTGTTCGTCGAGGTGTTCGGCGGCGGGAAAGCGGACCTGCTGCTCGTGGACGAAGGCGACGTGTTGGAAAGCGGCATCGACATCGTCGCGCGTCCGCCCGGCAAGCAATTGCAGACCATCTCGCTGCTTTCCGGCGGTGAGCAAACCATGACCGCGGTGTCGCTGCTTTTCGCAATTTACCAGGTCAAGCCGAGCCCGTTTTGTGTGCTCGACGAATTGGACGCGGATGTGCTGTACGGCGTAACGATGGAAGAGCAGGGCGTGAGCAAGATGGTCAGCGTCAAATTCCACAAAGCGGAGGAAGCCGTGACGGATCATCGGCCGAGCCCGCTGGTTCCGCTGTCCCTTGCGCCGGTGGAAGAGGAGGAAGACCAGCCGCACGCTCGCGAAGAGACGCTGGAATTTGTGATGGCGAAATAGACTGCTTAACCTGGCTGCTGCGGTCTTGTTCCGGCCTGGTTGGCGCGGTTGCGCCCCTGCTGGACGGAAGGTGTACTGCGCGGCTCTGCCTCGTGTTTTCTGCGAGGCTTGATTTTCCTTGCTGATTCACCAGGTTCAAAGAGATGGCTGGTTTGACCACGAACACGACATGCCCATCCATTCGGTCGCGGCCCCAATGATCAGTGCCGCAAGAGAACTCGGTGCGACCGTTGATCGCCTCAGGTTCACCTCACCCGCCACAAATGTTTACAATCCGCTCAATTACGCGTGGCGCGCACACGAGGCGTATCTCCGCAAGTACGGCGCCGGCCACAAAAGTGTCCTTTTCCTCGGCATGAACCCCGGCCCGTTCGGCATGGTGCAGTCCGGTGTGCCGTTTGGCGAAGTCAACGCGGTGCGCGATTGGATGGGGATCGAAGCGCCTGTCGGCAAGCCGCGCCGTGAACATCCGAAGCGTCCGGTCGAAGGTTTTGCCTGCGCGCGCTCCGAAGTCAGCGGCAGACGGCTGTGGGGCCTGGCGGCTGAACGATTTGGCTCGGCCGAGAATTTTTTCAGTGACCACTTCGTCGCTAATTACTGTCCCTTGGCGTTCTTCGATAAGGACGGCCGGAATCTGACTCCCGACAAACTGCCCGGCTCGCAAGTCGCGGCGCTTTTTGCTGCTTGTGACCGCCACCTGCGTCGAGTAGTGGAAATCCTTCAGCCGGAATGGTTGATCGGCGTCGGCGACTTTGCCGAGAAACGGGCCAGGCGCGTCCTGACTGATGCCCCGGTTAGAATCGGGAAAATCCTTCATCCGAGCCCGGCCAGTCCGGCGGCGAACAAAGACTGGGCGAGACAGGCGACCGGGCAAATGAAGGCGTTTGGAATATGGACGTGACTTGTGCCGCGAACGAAGACGCCTGGGTTTGTAAGCGATGAATGCGCGTATTCCACCCACCATGGCGGCCATCGAAATTCCCGCGCCGGGCGGGCCGGAAGTCCTTCGTCTCACACGACGAACGACGCCCGTGCCTGGTCCAGGCGAAGTTTTGATTCAAGCGGCTGCCGCTGGTGTGAATCGGCTGGACGTCATGCAACGACAGGGTCGTTATCCGGCCCCGCCTGGCGCCTCGGACATCCCGGGAGTGGAGATCGCTGGAATGGTTGTCAGTGTCGGCGAGGACGTGGCCTCGCTACGCGTCGGCGACCGCATCTGCGCTCTGGTGGCCGGAGGCGGCTACGCCGAATATTGCGTCGCGCCGGCTGCGCAATGCCTCCCTATTCCCGGGAGGCTCGACTTCATTCAGTCGGCGGGCATTCCGGAAACGTTCTTCACTGTCTGGACCAACGTCTTTGAACTTGGGCGCCTTGCCGCAGGCGAGAGTTTGTTGCTGCACGGAGGTTCGAGCGGGATTGGCACGACCGCGATTCAACTGGCCCACGCCCGCGGCGCGCGTCTCTTTGCCACTGCTGGTTCGGCGGAGAAATGCAGAGCGTGCGAGCAACTCGGCGCCGAGCGGGCCATCAACTATCGGACTGAGGATTTCGCTCAAGTCGTTCGCGATCTTACCAGCGGAGGTGGAGTGAATGTGATTTTGGACATGGTTGGCGGCGATTACTTTGCGCGCAACATTGACGCCCTGGCTGTGGAAGGCCGACTCGTTCAGATTGCTTTCCTCAGAGGCGCCAAGGCGGAGATCAACCTGCCTGCCATCATGCAACGGCGCCTGACCATCACCGGCTCGACGCTGCGTTCACGCAACGTGGCGGAGAAGAGGGCCATCGCCCGGGCGGTGCACAAGGAGGTATGGCCGCTCATCGAAAGCGGGCAAGTGACGCCGGTAATTCATTCAACGTTCCCCCTCGCGCAGGCTGCGGAAGCGCATCGCCTCATGGAGTCCGGCTCACACATTGGCAAGATCATCCTGCAGGTCCGCCAATTTCGTTCATAGCCCAAATCTCTCTGTCCAAGAGTCTGTTAGAGTCCCCTAACTGCCAGACACTTTAATATGGTAAAGAACAAATTGGGATTGCATATTTCGCGCAAAGAAATATCCACTGCCCTAAACTCTGTTCTCCCTGAAGAACGGCTCTTGCTTCCTCTTTAGCTGCGAAGTTATGTCTGCTTTTCTCGTCAAAAGCGTCGTAATTGGATGCCTCCATTGCGTTGTCAGCGTGCTTTTGTATCGAGGTATGGTCGTTAATCAGCTTCCTATATTACAATCGGAGTTATTAGTCTTTGGCGTTCCTTCCTTGATCGCGCTGATTGCGTATGGCACTGTTTTCTGGTCGAGTGGATTCCTTCAAGCAAAGCCAGTACTCAGGCTTGCAATCATGTTGGGGTTTTCTCTTTTGGCAACGTGCTTGTCTTCGTGGCTGTTTATGTTGGTCGCATTTAATAGTTACGGAACGTGAACGGATTGGCGTCGGTGTCCTGCAGGTTGGCGGGCTGTTCTCAGCTTCCTGTCGGTGGGAGGCGAACCCACGGCGTGAGCCGTGGGGAAAAGTGTGCCATCACCAAAAGCCCCGCCAGGGGGCGACAGAATTGGGCTAAAGAGGATTTCCTTTCGCCGCCTCGCGGCTCCGATTGCCAATCCCGCAACCCACGGCTGACGCCGTGGGCTACCTTCTACCGCTGCTCCGCAGCTAGGTGCTTTCGTTTCGAGGAATTCAGTTTTCTTGCGGCGGAAGTTGTGGTAAATAAAGGCAACCATGTCACACCACAAGCCACGCCTTGAAGACGCGTTCCTGACCCGGCGCGACTTTTTGTGCAAATGCGGCATGGGCATGGGCGCGCTGGGGTTCGCGTCGTTGATGGCGCAGACCGGTTTGTTGCCAACTGAAGCGAGGGCAGGGGAGGCCATCAATCCGCTGGCGCCGAAAGCGCCGCTGTTTCCCGCGCGGGCCAAACGGGTGATCCACATTTTCCTCAACGGCGGGCCGTCGCACGTCGATACGTTTGACCCGAAGCCGGCCTTGGAAAAATACGCGAACAAACCCCTTCCTACCGGCAATCTTCCCACTGAGCGCAAGACCGGCGCGGCGTTTCCGTCGCCGTTCAAGTTCCAGAAGCACGGCCAGTGCGGCATCGAGGTGAGCGAACTTTTCCCGCACGTCGCCGAGAGCATCGACGACATCTGTGTGATTCGTTCGATGCAAGCGGAACTGCCGAACCACGAGCCGTCGTTAATGCTGATGAACTGCGGCGACGCGCAAATGAGCCGGCCCAGTGTCGGCTCGTGGGTCACTTACGGATTAGGCACGGAAAATCTGAACCTGCCCGGGTTCATCGCGATGTGTCCGGGCGGTTATCCAATCAAGGAAGCGGAGAACTGGCGTTCGGGCTTTTTGCCCGGCGTATATCAAGGCACGTTCATTGATTCACAGCACACGAAGTTGGAAAAACTCATCGAATACATCCGCAACAACTACACGTCGCTGAAGGAGCAGCGCCAGCAGCTCGACCTGTTGCACCAACTGAACGAGGAACACGACCAGCGGCGCAAACAGGACGCGCGTTTGGAAGCGCGCGTTCAGTCCTTCGAACTGGCCTATCGGATGCAGATGGAGGCGGCGGATGCTTTCGACGTGAGCAAGGAACCGCAGCACATTCGCGAGATGTATGGCGAGGGCGTCCACGCGCGGCAGATTTTGATTGCCCGGCGCCTGCTGGAAAAGGGCGTCCGTTTCGTTCAACTCTGGCACGGCGCAGGGCAGCCGTGGGACAATCACGACAACATCGAGGAGGCGCACCGGAAGCTCTCGAAGGAGATCGACCAGCCCATCGGCGCGCTGCTCAAGGATTTAAAACAACGCGGCATGCTGGAGGACACGCTGGTCATCTTCGGCGGCGAATTTGGCCGCACGCCATCAGTTGAGTTGAATGAATCGGGCAAGTCGAAAATGGGGCGCGACCACAATCCCTACGGCTTCAGCATGTGGTTGGCCGGCGGAGGCGTGAATGGCGGCACAGTTTACGGCGCGACGGATGAGTTTGGTTTCAAAGCGATTGAAAACAAAGTCCACGTCCACGATTTGCACGCCACGATTTTGCACCTGCTCGGTTTCGATCACGAGAAGTT
>QHOP01000199.1 GCA_003219345.1 Verrucomicrobiota bacterium | reverse complement strand
CGACGCAAGACTGTTTCTTTCATGGCAGAGTTGTTTTTTAGAGTGGTTGCCAGAAATCATTTCCGGATAAGCCGCGTGTCCCCTCACCCCATCCCTCTCCCCTTCCGAAGGGGAGAGGGTGCCCGGAGGGCGGGTGAGGGGTCCGTACTGCTGCCTGAGCGGAAGTTATTTTTCGCACTATCTCCGAACGCTTGCTTTTCGATAGAACTCCCGGACGCGCGCCATTTCATCCTCGAGCTCCAGTACGCCGATCGCGCGCACCATTTCGCCGATGGTGGTCCTGGGGTCATTGGACCAGAAGATGCCGCAATCTTCGTCTTCGTAATAGCGGAAACCTACTTTGTCACCGTAAGCGTTCTTGAGCGCTTCTCCATTCCGCAGCTTTGAACTCCAAGGAAGCAGGGCGTAACTGAGGTCGAGTTCGTGGACCAGGATGCTGTGCGGCGGTGTTATTTGGGCGGCGATTTTGCCGGTGGGTTCGAATACCGAAGCGTTATGCCGCCAGGTGCTCGAGACAATGTAACAACGATGCTCCCTCGCCCGGAATGCGGGTTGAGAGGTCTGCGGCGATTGCGTGGGCCAGGCGATCAGTTCCGCCCCGCGCCGCGCCAGTTCGCTCCAGCCATCGTCGAATTCCATATCGTAACAGATCTGGATCCCGAGTTTGCCGAAGTCGCAGTCAAAGACCGGCAGTGCGTCGCCGGGCGTAGCGCCGTCCTCCATGGTTCCACGCTCAAGCGAAACGACGAGATGAATTTTACGGTAGGTTCCCATCACTTCGCCCTTGCGCCCGACCAGGATCGCTGCGTTCGAGCACAGTTTCTTTTCTTTCGAATCGAGCAAGTAGGTGGGAACCACGATATAGCATCCGTGCTCGCGTGACTTCCGGGTGAACACTTCCTGCACCTGCCCGTCGAAAGGAACCGAGCGCGCCAATGCGTCTCCGTCTGCTTCACCAGTGATTGCCGTTTCCGGTAGCACCGCGAGATCGAGACCGCGGCTGTATTTCGTTTTGGCTTGCGCGGCCATCTGGTCCACGATTCCCGCCAGTTGATCGAGTCGGTTGCGAAGGCCGGGATACTGCCCCCAAAAAGATTGCATGGCTGTGCCGACGATCACCTTTCGGGGTGGGCGATTGGAGGTGGTTTTGACCTTCGCCGCATACCCTTTGGCTGGCACCGGGGTCGGGGTGGCACCCAGGGCCGCCAAGCTGCTCATACTTGCCAAAAACGTTCTTCTGTTCATTTGTAGGTCTTCCCGATTCGTGCTGATAAACTCCCTTATGGCCCTACGGGGTCGCATCGCCAAGAAAATTAAGAGTCGCAAGAAGGTCGGACTCGACCAGCAACGCTGCGGGAAATTCTCAACCGGCACGGACTGCTGGATCGGTGGGAGCGTTTCGAACGACAGTTTTTTGGCGGCGAATCATGAGTGTTGACTCCGCGACCGCAACCTCGCTCTGGCTGCCAACTCGCTCCGGCGGCGAAAAGGAATTGCGATACCGAAATTTCCACCCTAGAAGTCTTTCATCTTCCGGGTGAAGCGTCCCTTCCAGCGAATCTTGCTCTTATCCGTGTCCATCCGTGTTCATCAGTGGTTCGACTGCTTTCAGGTTTGGAATGCCAGGGGTGGGGTGGATCACCTCGACCGCCGTTGACATGCCAGGAAGACAGGGGCTACCGTGTGCGGCATGAGAATTGAGGCTATTAAACAAGCATTACTTGCGAACCCTTTCGTCCCGTTTCGATTGGTAATGCCGAGTGACCGTTCCGTTCCAGTGCCTCACCGGGATTTTATCTCCATCGCTCCCAATCGAAAGTGGCTGTTGGTCTGGAACAGACGCGGCGGCTGGAGCCTGATCGAACCCGCATTGGTGGGGCAATTGAACTTCAACGGTGCGCATCGGCGTTGACGCGTTTTTCACGTCCCTCCCCGCTCGTTGACGGCCTAAATCCCGGGCAGTAGCTTCTTCTTGTGATTGACATAGCCGAAATTCAGCCCGCAGGTGTGGACCGGTTCCCGGTTTGGAAACCGAGACCGCCCCCGAATGCGGACGCGTTGTCGCGCGAAATTCTGGCGCTCAAGCAAAAGCTGAATGCGGTCATCCTCGCCCACAATTATCAGGTGCCGGAAATCCAGGACGTGGCCGACTTCGTGGGCGATTCGCTCGGCCTGTCGCAGCAGGCCGCCAAAACAAACGCCGAAGTCATCGTCTTCTGCGGCGTGCATTTCATGGCCGAGACGGCGAAGATTTTGAACCCGGGCAAAGTCGTCGTGCTGCCGGACAAGGACGCCGGTTGTTCGCTGGAAGAGAGTTGTCCGGCGGACCAGCTGCGCGCGTTTCAGGCGACGAACCCGAATTTTTACACGATTGCCTATATCAATTGCAGCGCGGACGTGAAAGCGTTGAGTGACGTGATTTGCACGAGCGGCAACGCGGTGAAGATCGTCAACGCTGCGCCGAAGGACCGCGACCTGTTGTTCGTGCCCGATGAAAACCTCGGCGCGTGGGTGATGGAGCAGACGGGTCGGCCGATGATGCTTTGGAAGGGAAATTGTTACGCGCACGTCGAGTTCCGGCGCGATGCCGTCCTGCGCCTGCGCGAGCGGCATCCGGACGCGAAGATCGTCGTGCATCCTGAGAGCCTGCGCGAGGTGCGGAACGTCGCGGATGCCGTTTGCTCGACAGAAAAGATGATTGATTACTGCCGGACGAATCCGGCGCGGAGATTCGTGGTCGTCACGGAGTCGGGCATCATTCACCGATTGCACAAGGAGTGTCCGGGCAAGGAATTCCTCTGCGCGCCGGTGTTCGACGTGATGAAGATGCCGACGGACAACTGCCGGTGCAGCGAGTGCCGCTACATGAAAATGAATACGCTCGAAAAACTGCGCGACTGCATGAAGAACCTGGCCCCGCGAATCGAATTGTCCGAGGAGGTCATTCGCCGGGCGCGTCGGCCGATTGAACGGATGCTGGAGATTTCGGCGAAACCGTTGGAGAATGCGGGCTGAGCGTTCAGCCGGGTTGAAGCTCGTTTGGGGTTAACCTGATACTGCCACCGATTGCAAAAGTGCCAGGGCGCGGTTTACGCCGCTTCATCGTTCGGAACTCCACACGGCAAGCGATTCGTCTATGCACGCTCGGATACTGAAGCGGCCTGAAGGCCGCGCGCCGGGGGCGATGCGAGGATGTGCCCGGCTCGATTCCTTCCTTGATTTGTAAGTCGTTCGCGTTTATGCTCCTCGGCTGAAATCCGATAGGCTGAATCAGCACGCAATCTGCTTAATTTCCTTCGATGTCATTTCCGAAAATGCTGTTCCTCCGAGCGGCGGCGGTCTGTCTTTTGATCTATGCAAGCAGCGCATTAGCCCAGACGAACGGAATTTTGCGAGAGGTGTATTACAACATCAACGGCAACGCGGTCGCGAACCTGACGAGTGCACCGAAATTTCCGGCGAGTCCCGACGAGGAGTTTATCGAAAGCGCCTTTGAAGCGCCCTCCAACTTCGCCGACAACTACGGCCAGCGGATGCGCGCGCTGCTGGTTCCACCGGTGACGGGCAGCTACGTCTTCTGGATTTCCAGCGACGATAACTCCGTTCTTTACCTGAGCACGGACGAAGACCCGGCGCACAAGGTCCAGATCGCCTCGGTCGGCACGTGGACCAGCTCCCGCGAGTGGAACAATCAAGCCAGTCAGAAATCGTTGGCCAGGACGTTGACGAATGGTTTTCGTTATTACATCGAAGCGTTGCAAAAGGAAGGCGGCGGCGGCGACAATCTCGCGGTGACGTGGCAAAAGCCGGGCGATCCCGCTCCGGCCAACGGGGCCGCGCCGATTCCCCGAACTTTTCTCGTACCGTACGGCCTGGGTCCGCCGGTCATCACGGTTCAACCGACCAACGTGACGGTCGTCGAGGGCGGTAGCGCAACGTTCACCGTTCGGCTCTCGCATTACCTCGGCGCGACATTCCAGTGGCAGCGCAACGGCGCAGACATTCCCGGCGCAACGAATTCATCCTACTTCATTTCGCCCGTCGCGCTGGGCGACAGCGGCGGCGCGTTTGGCTGTTTCGTTGTTAACGCTTACGGCAGCACTAACAGTTCGTCGGCCATGCTAACGGTAAACCCGGATGTGACGCCGCCGACTCTGACCGCCGTGGGCAGCCTCGGCGATCCTAAGATTCTCACGGTGATTTTTTCGGAGCCGGTCGAGGCAGCCAGCGCCACCGCACCCGGCAGTTACACTATCGACGACACCGATGGCGCCGAAGACAATTTACACGCTTACGGTGAACAACGTCCGCGACCACGCCACCACGCCGAATGTCATTTTGCCGAACACGCAGCGGACATTCACGCTCGATTCGACGCCGCTGGACATCTCCTTCGTCCGTCCCGTGCCGGAGCCGATCGGGCCTTCGACGCGTCACGGGCCGGTGATCATTTCGGAAATCATGTATCACCCGACAAACCGCGCGGACGGGCTGAATCTTGAATTCATCGAGTTGTTCAACTCGAATCCTTACTTCGAGGAAATCAGCGGATTCAGGCTGACCGGCGACGTTGATTTCACGTTTCCGTCGGACTCAGTGCTGGCGGCGCGCAGTTATCTGGTCATTGCTGCCGTGCCGACCGACATGCAAAGCGTTTACGGCATCGCGAACGTCATCGGCCCTTACACCAACAAGCTGTCGAACGGCTCGGGCACACTGCGCCTGCTCAATCGGCAGGGTGGAATCGTGTTTGAGGCGAACTATTCGAGCGACCCGCCGTGGCCCGCAGCAGCGGATGGAGCGGGGCATTCGCTGGTGCTGGCCCGGCCTTCGCTCGGCGAGCGCAACCCGATGGCGTGGGCCGCCAGCGATTGGATTGGCGGCTCGCCCGGAAAAGCGGAGACTGCGGCCTCCAACGCGTACCGCAGCGTAATTATCAACGAATTCCTCGCGCACACCGACCCGCCGGACTTCGATTACCTCGAGCTGTTCAACTACAGCGAGTCGCCCGTGGATGTGTCCGGCTGCATCCTGACTGACGACCCGACGACGAACAAGTTTGTCGTTCCGACAAACACCGTCATCGAACCGCAAGGCTTCGTTTACTTCGACGAAACGCAAATGGGCTTCTCGCTGAACGCGGCGGGCGAAACGATTTATTTCAAGGACCCGAGCAACACGCGGGTTGTTGATGCCGTGCGGTTCGGTTCGCAGGAAAACGGCGTCGCGATGGGACGCTATCCCGATGGCGCGGCGGGCTTTTACCGGCTGCAGATGAAAACTCCGGGAACGAAAAACGCTCCTCAACGCGTCCCCTCCATCGCCATCAACGAAATCATGTATGATCCGGTCAGCGGCGACAGTGCGGACGAGTATGTCGAACTGTACAATCGCAGCAGCGGCGCCGTTGACGTGGGCGGGTGGAATTTCACCGATGGGATCAACTACACGATTCCGATCGGCACGCTGATTCCCGCCGATGGCTTCCTGGTCATAGCGAAGAACGCCGCGCGGCTGCTGGCGATTTATCCGAACCTCACGGGTGCAAATACG
>QHOP01000198.1 GCA_003219345.1 Verrucomicrobiota bacterium | reverse complement strand
TTGAAATCACCCCAAACGGGCGTGAAGCCTTCCCCGCCCGCGGGGATGAGATCAGTGCTGCGCGTGAAATCTGGCGGCTGAACGTTGAGGACGAACGAGGTGCTGTTGGTGCTCTGGCCGTCGTCGGCTTGAATCGTGATTGCCGTGGAGCCGGCTGTGCCGTTGGCCGGCAGCGAAATCAGCAGATTACGATTGGTCTGGGTGGTGCTTTGTGTCAGACGCAGACCGCAATTGCTCACGACGGCCGGACGCGAACTCCAGGCGGTCAGGTGGAGTCGCGAGACGCTCGTCTCCGGGTCATACACCCAGAACAGCACGGACAAGCAGCCTTGTCCCTTCAGCGCCATTTGATCCGGGATGGCTGAAAGTCGCGGCGGATCGTTGACCGGATAGACCTGGACGTGAAATATGGCCGTGGCACTCAAGCCGGTCTCGTCACGCACCGTGATCGAGCCCAGCGCAGGCCCCGAACCGTCCGGCAGCGGATAAATTGAAAACCAGCGATTGGAGCCGGTCCCGCCGATGACAATGTTGTCCCGGCTGAAGTAGTTGTTGTTGGTCAAAGAAAAAAAGGTGGTGAACGTGAGTCGCTCCGGCGGCGAGTCCGCGTCCCACACCGTGAACGGCACGTGCAGAATCGGTTCGTCCTCGTTCACGACAAGGTCCGGAATCGGGGAGATGATCGGCGCCACTGCCGCCCGCGCCCGCCCTCCGAACAGTGAGAGGAAAGCGCAAAGCAGGACCGCGACGGTCGGCGCGCCGGGGCTGTAATTTGGCTTGAGGCAGGAACAAACGCTCAAGTTGTCGCGAGAATCGGCAGTCGAGGTTGTGCGGGTGGGCAGACGATGGAGATCGGTGGGGGTTCTCATAAGCCTTTGTCTGGTTTGCCTGGTTGTCAGGGTCGCGTCAAAGCAAGCACCACGTCACCCTTGGGAAGTGTGCGTCCGAGCGCACAGCGACGACTCCGACTGTGCGTCTTGTCGCACACGCCCCGCGCGCGCAAATAACTTCGCCTTGTTTGCGGCGCACAGGTCGGGGCTCGGCAGTCCAGCAAGCAGCGTCGGTGCCACCGGAAATCAACCTTGGTATGCGATAATTTTGCTCTCCTTCAGTGGGAAGAAGCGTCAACTTCACGCAAAATGCGTGAACTTCACGCAACGATCTAAAACTCCGCGAGCTGCCGTTACTCGCTGCCCTCTGATCACCAATGGAAAGTTCTTTGCCGTGCTACGCCACCCCCATCGCACGCAATTCCGCGTCCCACGGTTTGCGATACGGTCGTACCAGCATTTTCGCCGCTTCCGTGTCGTCGATGATTTCTTCTTTCTGAGCGTCCCAGCGAATTTTGCGGCCGGCCCGCAACGAAATGTTCGCCAGATGGCAAACGTTGGCCACGCGATGGCCGCTTTCCAGGTCCGAGTTGGGTTCCTGCCGCGACTTTATGCAGTCGAGAAAATTGCGGACGTGCAGCACGTATTGTCCTTTCCAATCGCCCGAGGTGTCTTTGGCTGCTTCAGCCCAAAATTTTTCCCCGCTTTCTCCGGGCACGGGCTGCGGCCCGCCCACCGGATGTCCGCCGATGATGCGCGCCACGATGTTGATCGGGTCCTCTTTTTTATCCGGCGAAATCTCGAAGCCGTCGCGGCCGAGAACCATCGTGCCTTTGTTTCCATGAAACGCCACGCCGCCCATGCCCGTCTGCGCCACGCCGGCGGCGCATTCGCGAAACTGACAGACGGTCTGAAAGCCCGGATACTCGATGATCACGTCCTGAACGTCCGGCACCTCGCAGTTGTCCTTCAGGAAAAATCGTCCGCCGGCGCTCGTCACTGCCGTTGGCCCTTTCACGCCGCTGATCCAGTGGACCGTGTCGAGCGAGTGCTGGCCGAGGTTGGTCATCTGGCCGCCGGAGTAATCCCAGAACCAGCGGAAATGGTAGATGGCCCGGTTTGGGTTATAAGCCCGCTGCGGCGCCGGGCCGAGCCACATTTCATAATCCAATTCCGGCGGCGGATTTCCATCGGGCGGATTGCCGAAGCCTGGCGTGACGTTGCGAAAATAGTTGCATTGAACGGAAACAAGTTCGCCCAGGCGCCCGCGGCGGATGAGTTCGCGCGCCCTTTGATAATGCGGGCCGGAACGTTGCTGCGTGCCGACCTGCACCACGCGTTGATGACGGCGCGCCACGTTGACCATCCAGCGGCCTTCCCGCACGAAGAGCGTCAGCGGTTTCTCCACATACACGTCCTTGCCCGCGGAGCAGGCCAGCATCGTCATCAACGCATGCCAATGGTCCGGCGTCGCCACCACCACCGCGTCCACACTTTTGTCTTCGAGCAGCTTTCGGAAGTCACGGTATTGTGCGACGTGGCCGCCGACGAGTTCCACCGCCGCTTCCATTCGCGGGCGATACGTCTCGGCGACCGCCACCACTTGCGCGTCGGGCTGTGCCTTGAAATTGCGGGTGTGAATGCGCCCAACCAGACCAAAGCCGATTACGCCGATGCCGACGCGTTCGTTGGCGCCCCGGACGCGGTTCCATGACGCCGCAGTCAGAGCCGCGGCAGTTCCTGCTTTGATGAAGCGCCGGCGAGTGAGGCCTGGCGGCTTTCCGTGTTCGTTCGAGGGGGTGTTCATGTTAAGCTGTCTGTGATTCCTGGAGACATGCCGACAGCCTAAATGAGCCAAAGGGGTATTCAATCCTGGAAAGAGCAACCCTCTCCGTCACGGCGGGGTTGGTGTCCGGCAAGTGGTTCGCGCTCGTATCCAGGTCAAGTCGGCGTTGTCGGGCTCCGTGTCCCAATGCATGAGCACGCTGCCGCTGACCGGCGGCATCGTGCGCGGGTCGGTCCACTTATGGGTCTCGGCGTGACCGTCTGCGAACGTCAGAATGCCGCAGCGATTATGCAGGCTGGAAGGGTAATGGAAAAAGCCTTCCATCTTCTCAGGCATGTAAACCATGAAAGCGGGATAGCAGATGCTGTCGGGATGAACATCCTGGAAAGTGAACAGTTTGGCGGGCGAGACCAAATCGGATGTCTTGAGGAAAACTTCGTAGTTTGGAGTTAATTCCTTCGGATCGACCGCCCACCCCAGAAAACAATTCAGAGAGTAGCTTCGGATTTTTGCGCGGGTTGATTCAATGAACGGAGGAAAGGGATCGCGGTAGAGGCTTCGATCTTCCGGGCATTTAAAAGTTGCCGCCGACTGCAAGTAGGAGGCGAAAGCCGCGAGATGCGGATCCAGCAGAAAGTCCTCGTTTGTAAATGCGGGAGCAAAAAAATGGCTGTCTCCCGTCACCCAAAGCTTGATGCACAGCTGGCCAAAAGCGGTCACGGGTGCATGCCCGTTCGGCACCAGACGATCGTCATGGTCGTCCGCATAAAGCGCCCACGCCAGGAACAACTGCCTCTGATTATTGATGCATTGGACGCGTCGGGCCTGCGATTTCGCCCTGGCCAGCACGGGCAACAACAAGCCGGCCAGGATGGCAATCATGGCCATAACCGCCAGGAGTTCGGTCGAGGTAAACCCGACTGAGGACAACCGTTGGCCGCACGGGTCATTCAACTTCACTGATTTTGTTAATTGCATCGCCTGACTCTTCAATAGCGGATCAACGTACCCTGAATGCATATCACCCGGCCAGCGTGGCGAAAGGTGGGTCGAGACCTGAGAGGCGGCAGGGAGAAGACCTTACTGCTTTTACTGTGTTGGTTGCGCCAATGCCTTCCAGTGCCTCAGCTCGGGATGAACTACACGAATCTTGATTGCGTTCCCGGAAGTAAAAGTGCGCGTCGAACGGCGCATGATTCCCACCAGTTCATTCATGCGGCTGCCCGTCTTTCCCCTTGCCGCTGCGTTACGCTTTTCGCATTCTGACGCGAGATGGCTGAGCGGATGATTTCAGATGTGTTGGCCAAACCCGACGCCGCGTTGGAAATGACGCTGCGCCCCTCGCTCTTTTCCGAGTTCACCGGGCAGGCCAAGGTCAAGGAACGGCTCGAAATCGCCGTGCAGGCGGCCAAGCAGCGCGGCGAAGCGCTCGACCACATCCTGCTCAGCGGCCCGCCCGGCCTCGGCAAGACCACGCTCGCTTACATCCTGGCCAAGGCGATGGGCACCAGCCTCAAAGCCACCAGCGGTCCGATCATCGAAAAAGCGGGTGACCTCGCCGGTTTGCTGACGAATCTCGAAGAAGGCGACGTGCTGTTTATCGACGAACTCCATCGCCTGCAAAAGACCATCGAAGAATACCTGTATCCGGCGATGGAGGATTTCAAGCTCGACATCATCATTGACCAGGGACCCAACGCGCGGAGTGTGCGCCTGAACCTGCCGTGAGCGGCTCGATTACTACCAGGCCGAGCAGTTGCAGCAGATTGTCGTGCGCTCAGCGCGGCTGCTGAATGTGGACATAGAACCAAATGGCGCGCACGAAATCGCCCGACGCAGCCGGGGCACGCCGCGCATCGCGAACAATTTGCTGCGGCGCGTGCGCGATTATGCGCAGGTCAAACACGACGGCCGAATCACGGCTTCCGTCGCGGACAAAGCGTTGGCGATGCTCGAGATCGACCAGAACGGTCTCGACGAAATGGACAAGCGCATTCTGGAAGCGGTCATCGTGAAATTCGGCGGCGGGCCGGTGGGCATCAACTCGCTTGCTGTGGCCGTGGGCGAGGAGCCGGACACGATCGAAGAGGTTTATGAGCCGTATCTGATCATGGAAGGCTATTTGAACCGTACTTCCCAGGGCCGCGTGGCGACGGAGTTGAGTTTCAAGAAGCTGGGGTTGAAAACAGGGGCAGGACAGCAGGCGCGCCTTTTCTAGCCACGCAAGGAACACTGAATGGCGCACAGACTGGTTTTTCCCTTCCCTTCCGTGCTTCATCTGTGTTTCATCCGTAGCCGTTTGAACTATGCCGAAACGCACCGACATTCACTCCGTCCTGATCATCGGCGCCGGCCCGATCATCATCGGCCAGGCGTGCGAGTTCGATTATTCCGGCACGCAGGCCTGCAAAGCCCTCAAGGAGGAGGGCTACCGCGTCGTGCTGGTGAACTCCAACCCGGCCACCATCATGACCGACCCGGAGTTCGCCGACCGCACTTATATCGAACCGATCACGCCCGAAGCAGTGGAAAAAATCATCATGCGCGAATTGGAGGAAATGAAGCGCATGGGCGTGCCGGTGGCTGCCAAATCCGAAATCCGAAATCCGAAATCCGAAATTCCTCACAAACTCGTATTGCTTCCGACGCTTGGCGGCCAGACCGCACTGAACACCGCGATGGCGCTTCACCGCAACGGCGCGCTCGAGCGCCGCGGCGTTGAAATGATCGGCGCCAAAGCCGAGGCCATCCACAAAGGCGAAGACCGCAAGGCTTTCAAGGAACTCATGTTGTCCATTGGCCTCGACGTTCCGATCTCCGGCACCGCCCACAACCTGGAAGAGGCCCGTGCTGTCGTGGACAAGATCGGTCGCTTCCCGCTCATCATCCGGCCCGCGTTCACCCTCGGCGGCACTGGCGGCGGCATCGCCTACAACCGCGACGAGTTCGACGAACTCGCCAGGCGCGGCATGGACCTCTCGCCTGTCGCCGAAATCCTCATCGAAGAATCGCTGCTCGGCTGGAAGGAATACGAGATGGAAGTCATGCGCGACAAAGCTGACAACTGCGTGATCATTTGTTCTATCGAGAACTTCGACCCGATGGGCGTGCATACCGGCGACTCCATCACGGTCGCGCCCATCCAGACGCTGACCGACAAGGAATTTCAGATCATGCGCGATGCCAGCTTCGCTGTGATCCGCGCCGTGGGTGTCGAGACTGGCGGCTCGAACATTCAGTTCGCCGTCAACCCGGACAACGGGCGCATGGTCATCATCGAGATGAACCCGCGCGTCAGCCGCAGCTCCGCGCTCGCGTCCAAGGCCACCGGGTTTCCCATCGCGAAGATCGCCGCCAAACTCGCTGTCGGCTATCTGCTCGATGAAATCAGGAACGACATCACGCGCGAGACCCCGGCCAGCTTCGAGCCGACGATTGATTACGTCGTCACCAAGATTCCGCGCTTTGCGTTCGAGAAATTTGCTCAAGCCGATCCCACGCTCACCACTCAAATGAAGAGCGTGGGCGAAGCGATGGCCATCGGCCGCACGTTCAAGGAGAGCCTGCAAAAATGCCTGCGCTCACTGGAGATTGGCCGCAGCGGCCTGGGCGGCGACGGCAAACCGTGGCGCATCGGCACGGAAGTCTATGGCGACCGCGACATCCTCCCGCGCGACGTGATCAGCCGCAAGCTGAGCGTGCCCAACGCCGAGAGAATCTTTTTCATCCGCCACGCCCTCCGCGCCGGATTCACCGTCGAAGAGATATTCAACCTGACCAGGATCGACCGGTGGTTTTTGGTTCAAATAAAAGAAATCGTCGATTTTGAGGAAGAACTCGCGGCCACGAAGAACTGAATTGAACGCAACGCCTTCATTCCGCACTCCGCGTTCCGAGTTCCGCGTTTGGAATGATTGTAAATTTCGAGGAAAAGCCGAAGCAGCTCAGCCTTGCGTCGTCCGGTCAACGCCTTGATCGTCACCATAGAGGGGTCACGATCTACCCGGTCTTTCCCCCCTCATGTAATCGTGCCGCTTGACTTCTGGTGGGGTGGTGACAGCCTTCAGTTAGGTCTTTGGAGCCAATCAAATCGAATCAGGCTTATGCGCTCAAGCTACTTGCTCGCCGTGCCCGTTGCCATGAGTTGTCTCACCGCTGCCGGGCCTGCTGCTGAACCGCTGCGTGGAGCGGCAGACGTTTTGAAGCGCGCGGCCGAGCAGTCTGGCAAGACTGACCCCGCGACAAAACCTCCCTCCGATTCGGCAAAGTTGCGTGCCGACCTTACGAACTTCACGACGCGCGCCGCTTCTTTGGCCCCCGCTGCTGCCGCGCGGGAATGGCTCGAACTGGGAGACCGGTTTGCCAGGCTTCCCATGCAAGCGCGTTTTGGCGCTGGCCGTGGAGAAGAGCCGCCTCCGCAAGCGCAGGATCTGCTGATGGCCCTGCCGCCGCCCGCCGCCTGGGATGAACTCGCCAAGGCCATCGCCGCCCGGCGTGCGCCCAGCACGTTGGAGGACACTCGCGAGTTCGGTCTGCGGATGCTCGGGCAGGCGCTCACTGGCGACCTCACGGAGCTGGCCAGGCAGGCTTCGGCCTTCGAGGCGTTGCTGCTCAAAGCCAAGCGGGACGAGGCGATGGGGTTGGTGCACGTCTTTCGCGCACTCGACGAAGCGCTTCTCGCACTGTCAGATGATCGGAAAGCAATCCTCACCGGCGTCGAACGCCAGCTCACCGCTGCGGAGCGAGATCGCGATTTGGGCTACAGCTCCATCAGCCTGCCCGACCTGGTGGGCATCGTAGGCCAGGAAGACGCCACACCCTACGTTCGCCGCGCGCTTCTGTCGAAAGCGAGCAATCTCTCCATCGAAGGCAAGGCGACACAGGCGCTGGCGCGCCAACTTGCACTCGCAGTTGTCAACGAGATGAAAGTGCCGCGCTGGGGGTTGGCGGAGTCGCTCGACGCACTGGAGCTTTACGAGGCGTTGGAGAAAAAGTTCGCGCAAACCAAGCCCGCAAAATCAGCGAACGCCGCCGATGCGCTCGCGGACCTGGAGAACAGCCGCTTCGGCGATGGTTACGAAAAGCAGCTTGCGAAGACATATTACCTCATGGCGTTGATCGTTCGCGGGCGCACCGTCGACGCGGCCCAGTTCGCCCGGCGCGCGACGGAAGAGGGAGGTGAGTTCCAGGTCGAGAGTGCTGCGGTCGCAGCGCTCGAGCGCGCGGGCTCCACGGCGGCGTTGGACACATTTCTGCACGATTTGCTGGCGCAAACCCCCGAGCTGCCATATTGGGAGACCTACTTCAGCGTTGCTGCCAGGACAGGCAACACGGACCGCATGCTGACGCTCGCGCGCACCGTGGCGGCGAAGCCCGATCTCGCCGGCGAGAAGAGCGGCAGCATCCGCGAAAATCTTTACCGCGCACTGCTGGCCGCCGACCAGGTTGAGGAAGGTGTAAAGGAGCTGCGCGCGTTGCTGGCGACCGCCACTTGCTCGAAAAGCCGGAGTGGGTCGCCGAAGGCCTGGCCGCTGCCATGCCCAAGCCGGACGCAAACGCGAATCCTGGCGACGAATACGCCGATGCTTACCAGACGCGTATTCTCGTAGAGGTGTTGGTTCAAGTTGGGCGGCTCGCCGAAGCGGAGAAGTTGCTCACGGATCAACTCGCCAAGGCGATCAAACAGGCCTCGAACCAACGCGGCTATCCCGACATCGCCATGGCCATGGGCCAGAGCCCCGCGATGGAACCGCTCAAGTCGCTGGTGGCGCTCTACCATCGCGCCGGACGGCACGACGACGTGCTGGTGCTGCTGGAGCAGTCCTCTCATTGGGGTGTGAAGGATCTCGCACAACTGCTTTCTCCAGGCATGAGCGGGATGGACTTCGATTTCGAGAACGTCAGCGGCGGCCACTATTCGAAGGGGCCGAAGGGCAGCCGCCTTGCACAAGCCGCCGCCGCCGCGCTCATCCATGCCGGGCGCAAGGCCGAAGCGCGCGCCATCGTGGATAGCATGCTCGACCAGGCGGGTGGGGATGATCGCGCGTATGAGCTGCTGATCCAACGTGCGGGGCAGGAGGCCATGCCGCGGTTGGATGCAGTGTTCGCTCGCGATCAGTTCGAGGAGCGCCCGCTGATTTGGAAGGCGCTGCTCTTGCACCAGGCTGGCCAGGACGAGGAAGCCGAGAAGGTCGCCAGGCAGGCCATTGCCATTGACCCGAGCGACGGCGAGCAGGGCAAAGGTGACCGGATGCGCGTCTATGCCGTGCTGGCGGACATCCGGGCCGCTCGCGGCGACCAGAAGGAGGCCGAGTTCCTGCGCGGTGTGGTGCGGGCCATCCGCCTGAGCGAACGGGCCGATGATTTCCATGCGGCGGGCCTGTTAAGCCGCGGAGTAAAAATGTATCAGGACTCGCTCAAACATTTCGCCGATG
>QHOP01000084.1 GCA_003219345.1 Verrucomicrobiota bacterium | reverse complement strand
CACAGGCCCTGGCTGCGGCGCGTCCGGTCGTCGCCTACGACTGTGACGGCGCCGGAGAGATTTGCCTCGAGGACGAAACGGGCTTTCTGCTCCAGCCTGGAGACTTGTGCGGATTGACCGAGCGGCTCTTGCAACTGGTGCGCGACGGCGCGTTGCGGGAGCGGCTCGGCCGCCGCGGCCAGCAATTGGTCAAACAATGGTTTCCCATTGAACGAATGGTGGACGAGTTGTATGCGCTTTATTTCAGATTGATGAAGAAGAAACAGTGAACAAAGCGGGCCCCATGGCGTAATGGAGTGGTGGATTGAGGAACCGCTTCGGTGTTCCCCATCTCACCAATACTCCACCTCCGCATTCCCCCATGCCTTTTCCCTTCAACGCCTACCTGCTGGCCTTCCTGGGATCGTTCTTCACCACGTTGATCACGCTGCCACGGTGGCGAAAATGGTGTTTGCGCGTCGGCCTGGTGGATGACCCTGGTCACCGGAAAATTCACGATGCGCCAGTGCCGCTGGCGGGCGGTCTGGCCGTGTTAACCGGTCTGGCGGCTCCATTGGTAGCTGGAGCGCTCGCCCTGAAATTTGGCTTCTTAGGCGTCAACACGACCGTTTTTTTGAGTTACGGTTTAAGCCGGCGCGCAGCGGAATTGATCGCTATTCTGTTTGGAGCTCTGGGCATGGTGACGCTCGGCTGTTGGGACGACCGACACGAACTGCGGCCCGCGGCGAAATTCAGCGGTCAATGTCTCATCGCCCTGCTCGTGGCCGCGGCGGGCGTGCGGATTACGTTGTTTGTTCACAGCGCCCTTTTCAGCTACGCCATCACAGTCCTCTGGATCCTCTCCGTCACCAATGCGTTCAATTTCATGGACAACATGAACGGTCTTTGCGCGGGTCTCGGAGCCATTGCCGCATCCTGCTTCGCCTTGATTGCCGCCGCGGCGGGACAGTATCTCGTGGCTCTGATTGCGCTGGTTTGCGCCGGCGCGCTGCTGGGTTTTCTTCCTTACAATTTTCCCGGCGCCCGCGCTTTCCTCGGCGACGCCGGCAGTCATTTGATCGGCTACCTGCTCGCCATACTGGCGATTCTCCCACACTTTTACTCCCGCCGGAACCCGGAGGTTCTGTCCGTTTTCAAACCGTTGCTCATCCTTATGGTGCCGCTCGCCGATTTGGTCTGGGTCGTGATGCTTCGTTGGAAATCGGGCAGGCCGTTTTACATCGGCGACACCAACCATCTTTCGCACCGTTTGGTTCGCCGCGGCTGGAGCCGCGCAGGCGCCGTGCTCTTGATCTGGCTGTAGGCGGCGGTGACATGCGGTTTGGCGCTGTTGTGAAATACGCCGATTTCATCGCTGCAGTTGCCAAGCAGCACTTCATCCGCCAAAGTATGCCCGCGCATGCGCAAACGCTTTTACCTGACGACCGCGATTGATTACGTGAACGGCGAGCCGCACCTCGGCCACGCCTACGAGAAAATCGTCGCGGACGTCATCGCCCGCGCTCGCCGCAGCCTGGGCGAGGAGGTTTTTTTTCTGACCGGCCTCGATGAACACGGCCAGAAAGTCCAGCAGGCCGCCCTGGACAACGGGAAAAAGCCGCAGGCCTACTGCGACGAGCTGGCCGCCGTCTGGAAGGCGTTCGCCAAAAAACTGAATCTTTCCAACGACGACTTTGTCCGCACCTCGGAACCGCGCCACCAGACAGTGGTGCAGGCCATTCTCTCAAAGCTCAACGCCGCCGGCCACTTTTACAAAGCTCAATACCGTGGTTTTTATTCCCCCAAAGAGGAAACCTTTCTGACTGAAAAGGACCGGCGCCCGGACGGGTCTTTTGATTCAAGCTACGGCCAGGTCGTGGAGCTGGTTGAGGACAATTATTACTTTCACCTGCGAGAACATCAGCAGTGGCTGATCGAGCACATCGAGTCCCACCCCAAAATCGATCCCCAAGGCAGAGAGTTCATTGAGCCGATTTACCGCCGCAACGAAGTGCTCGCCTTCCTGAAGAACAAAGCGCTCGAAGACCTCTGCATCAGCCGCCCGTTGGCCCGGTTGAACTGGGGCGTCCCGCTGCCTTTCGACGAGCAATTTGTTACTTACGTCTGGTTCGATGCGCTGGTGAACTATATCAGCGTCCCCGCTGCTCAGGGTGACCCCGCTGTGCTCGCCGCTCTGAAATCCGAAAGCCGAAAGCCGAAAGCCGACATCGAACTCTGGCCCGCCGACGTTCATGTCATCGGCAAGGACATTCTGAAATTTCACGCGGTTTACTGGCCGATCACGCTCAGAGCGATAGGGCTGCCGTTGCCGAAACAAATCCTCGTGCACGGCTGGTGGCAAAAGGACGGACAAAAGATGAGCAAAAGCACTGGTAACGTCGTGGATCCGCTCGCCGTGATTGACGAATGGGGAGTGGACGCGTTCCGCTATTACGCCGTCCGCGAACTGGACATCGGCCCGGACGGCAATTGGACCGACGCCGGGTTCGCCGCGCGCTACAAGGCTGAACTTGCGGATGGCATAGGCAATCTGCTCAATCGTTCGTTGAAAATGCTTCAGAGTTATCGCGCCGGCGTCGTGCCGCCGCGCCACGATGAACTCGCGCCCCAAGCGGATCAGGTCGTCAACGATACCATCGCGCACCTGCGTGGCAACCAACTGCAAGCCGCGCTTCAGCGCATCGGGACGCTGGTGACTCGCGGCAATCAATACGTCGAACAGTCCGTCCCTTTCAAGCTGGCCAAAGATCCATCGAAAGCGGCGCGTCTGGATCAAGTCCTTTATAACCTCACGGAGACCTGCCGTATTCTCGCGGTATTGCTCTGGCCGTTCATTCCAACGGCCGCGGAGAAAATCTACGCGCAGTTGGGCCTCGACGTTTCCCCGGACAAAATGAGCGAAGCAGTCTGGGGCCGCTTGAATGTCGGCCACACCATTGGCGAACCCGCTCCGTTGTTCCCGCGCAAAGACCAACCGTCGAAGTGACGACGACTCAGCCCGGATATTTGCCGGCGATAGGGCTCTCCGGTCGATCTGCGGCGGTGCTCTGGGCGGAGATAGCCCGCTTCACCAGGCCGCCGATGACGTTCATGCGGCTGATGGGGGTGGGCGAGACGGGGCAAATTCGCCACGAATCCGTGCCGTGATCATTGGGAATTTTCAGGCCTTCACGCGCCAGAACGCTGGTTAGCCAGAATCGGTTCGACAAGAAACGCTCGGCACGATAAATTGTCTGCGAGGCCGGCGCGATGGTTATGAACAAGCTTGTATTAACGGGTCTGACTCATCCGGGAACATTCGAGCTGGAGCCGGGATTCAACACCTTGGGGCGAAACCCAACCAATGATTTTCGTGTCCATGATGTGACCGTTTCCAGTTTTCATTGCGAGATTGTTGTGTCCGAAGATTCAGTTTTGGTGCGAGACCTGGGTTCAACCAACGGCACGTACATTGACGGGCAACCGGTTCATGAAGCTCAGCTCAGCTCCGGACAAATACTGCGATTGGGCAGCGCGGAACTGCGGCTCGAGTCGCAGCCGGTCACCGAACCCGCTCATATCGCCATTCCCGAACTGAAGTTCGAACGACCTCCGTCGTCCGAGACTCTGGCGGACGGCTCCCTGTCTTGCCTCAATCATCGGGAAGTCCGGGCCATTATAAGGTGCGTCAAATGTCAGAAGGTCTTTTGCGAGGACTGCGTTCATGTGCTGCGACTTGCTGGAGGAAAGACCAGGGTCTTTTGTCCATCCTGCTCCGGACCGTGTGAACCGCTGCCGGGAACTTCCCTGCCCACGGCCCCTCTAAAGCCGAAAAAGCAATCGTTATTCGGCCGGCTCACCCAAACCATTCGGATCCGCTTAAAGTAGCCGCGCAGCCCGCGTGCTGGCGCCTGTACGGAAGGACTCGGCGGCCCGCTGACCGAGAATTGCTTCTGAACGAATGGGGGTTGGCGCCGACTATTGCGCCCACGATGGCCGCCGCTCCTCCGGTGTTGTCAGGTAGAACCAGTCGATCTTGCCGTTTGCGCCGTTCGACATGACGTTCCACGAAGTCATGGAGACGTGGCCATCCACCCATGAGTAGTTGCCACCTTTGCCATGCCGGACATAGGGCAGGACTTTGGTGGTGCCCCAAGGCGGAAGAGACGGTGGATAGAGATAGCCGTAATTCCACCAGTTCAATCCGGGAGCGGGGTCGAGTCCATCGCCGTTCATGCAGGTTTCAGTGGGCTTGGTGACTTTCGTTGTTTTCACCCGGTCCACTTCCTCAAGGTAGCCCAGGTAAACGTAGTTTTGTCCGTAGCCGCCATAAGCCTCGGAGGCAGGCGTGGAGGACGGGAACACCTTGTCAAGTTTGGCCGAGGGACATGCGACCACATTGGCCTTGGCGACCAGGTTGGTGTAGCTCGCGGTTTGTTTTGCGATATAGGGTGAAATCTCAAAGAACCATTGGCACGGCGCCGCGTCCCCCAGGTGCGCTGCCAACGGCAAAAGGTCAGAATTATCAGAGGCGTACAAGAGATATCCCAGGCCGATTTGCTTTTCGTTGCTCAAGCATTTTATCGCCTTGGCTTTCGCCTTTGCTCTCGCCAGGGCGGGGAGCAGCAACGAGGCTAAAATGGCTATGATGGCAATAACCACCAGCAACTCGATCAGCGTGAAGGCGCGCTGACTCGAATCTGTTCCCGCAAACCTTCGGTTGGAAGTTGTCACCATCCGATCAATCCGAAGTAATCGCCCATAAACCGCCGGGATGTCAAGGGACAAGGGGGCGGGCGGTGTTCAATTTGAAAATGTTCGGACTTTTCTCAAGCCTATGAGGGCACTATTGTATTCGGATCACCAGCTATCGGTTCAATTGTTTTTAGGGGCTATGACAAATTCAACTCCGCCAGGTTTTATCCAATTAGCATTAGTAGACCAACCAACTTTCATTTTCATCTGTTGAAAACAGAAAAAAATCGCGTTGTAAATTCTGACGACAGAATCGTCGGAAACTATTGGTCTCGTAAATCCGTTGGTAATTTCATAATTAAAATCAGGGAATCGCGCAATACCATTGCTGCCACATATCAGATGAATGTCAGCCCATTCATCATTGATTCCTATTGGTCTGGCGAAGACGGGTTTGTGATCGTCTCGAATAATCCCCCAATTATCAGCGTTTGCCGGTATCCCGAAATGCGCAAAGTTGAGCAAAGTCCTGATTTGAAACGCATAGCTTTCCGTGTCCTCGCCACCCGGGGCCGCGCGAACAACTATTGGAATCTTGGTAATTTTCTCCGTTAAAAATATGAAGTTTGTTATTTGCTTTAGTGTGATCGTTCTCGGTTGGAGCCTGATTTCAAGAGCAACAACATTTGATCTGAGAACTAGATTCTTTGATACAAGTTGCTCTGTCCTCTCCTTTGAAACAGCAACGTCTTTTTCGAGTCGCATTACTTCGGGTATGGCATGGCCAAGCGCGAGGAACTCCATAAATACTCCAATTGCAACAGCAGTTATGAATTGCAGTTCTCTGCGACGATGGTGTGATTCATGGCCTTCCTTGGCTGGATTGAAGAACATATACCACTCGCCACAACATCCGACTGCGACCAATCCAGCGGCCACTATTTCCCAACAGACCCAAAACCAAAAAGATGGTAGCAAAATAAACCCAATTACCGGAATTGAGATTGTGGCCAGAATCCCACAAATTATTTTCGGAATTTTGCTTTTGATTACGGTCTGCACCTTCTGGAAAATCACATTCACAGATTATGGACCAAAGAAGTAAGATTCCATTTGCGTTCTCCAAAATGCGTGCAATTTTCCAATCGCTTTGGGTGCACAAGTTAATTGGCAAGCCCGCGTTCCTTACGATCGCGGATTGCGAGTCCGAGGCTCGCCGCATCCATTTAAGCACAGTCGTTCGCCATCTTGAGCAAGGCGTTTCTCAACCAAACTGTTTTATCCTCATCAGCAGCCTTAATCGCTTCCTGAATAGCCTTGTGCTCCGCCCGGTTTACGCGGGTGCTCAACATAATGCTACGTGTCTGAGAAGGCGGCAGTTTAGGGCGCCCCATCTTTTTTCTTTTTGTCATACGATTATTGTTGACTTACGCTACTTTATGTCATACGCTTAGTCAACATTAAAAACGATATGGCAAACAACCTTGAAACCGAAAAGAAAGTGCTGGCACTGTCAATGCTGGCAGAGGGCAACAGTATCCGCAGCATTGAGCGTATGACTGGCGTTCATCGCGATACAATCATGCGGTTGGGTATCCGCGTGGGTCGCGCCTGCGAGCGAATCATGGACACTAAAATGCGGAACCTGACTTGCGGCCATATCGAAGTGGATGAAATTGGGGGATTCATTGGCAAAAAGGAGAAGCGAGCCACGCGAAAGGAATCAATGATTATTGGTGTCAATGTAACAGCAGCATCACGCCCCGTGACGGCGTTTGTGCCGGTGCGAATGCCGGACCAATTCAAATCCAGCGGGCGAAAAATCGGCAGCTGCTGACAGAATACTTATGAGCAAAGAGCGTCACAACTCGTTTCTTTGGCTGCAACCGGAGTATTGTGGTGCTGTTACCTGCTCTGCGCTGTCAGTACCGTTGCTCGCGCCAATCATCCACGGTCATCCGCCGGGTGTTCTTCCAACCTGCATGGCCATCGAAGAACAAAAGGTTGCAGCCCAGCCCATGCCTCGTGGCCGCTACTCTGCGTTCGCCGCTTAAGAGCCGGCCTCCGGATGTGTAAGGCAGATGACTGGGGCTCCAGACGTCATTCAGATCGATCGAGCCGATAACGTTCGTGACCGTGAAGATCGGACGCCACGAGGCGCTCTCGTTGTCGGCAAAATAGATGGTCTCGACGGGTTGCTGAACTCTGTTCACGCTGGTAGGGCCAACGACTTCTGAGCCCGTCATGTCCCTGGGACTGCTGAACTGCCAGGAGTTGACTACGTAACAGATCACTTGCCTTTTATTCGGATAGCTTGGACAGGTGTAAACCTTGACTCTTGCGTATTGGTCTCTTATAGCGCTGGCACCCCCAAGGGCCGGGATGTACAACTGCCACCAATGGGGCGCGTTGCCGCGGGGAATAAGCCCCTTGTTATCATCCGCGTACATAATCATTGCCAGGCCCATTTGTTTCAGATTGTTGTAGCAGTAGGCCTTCTTCGCCTTTTCCTTCGCTTTGCTTAGCGCGGGCAACAGCAACCCTGCCAGAATTGCGATGATCGCGATCACGACCAGGAGTTCAATCAACGTGAATCCTCGCGACGGGTAACGCTTCGTTCGGTTCAACATGTTCGCGATGCTCGTGCTGGATGTGGCGCGTATTTTGACGAGGCTTTGCTCGAACGCAATCCCTTTCCTGCCACTCGGACCACTTTGGCATGTCAGCCGCACAAGCGGACCAGGCCCGGTGCTAACGAGTTCGTGCCTCCGGGCAAGTGATGCATTGACAGTGTGGTAGCATTTTGCTACTTTGTGAGCCAATGAGTCAGCCGGTTAAAATCTCAGATGCATTGGTGCTGGACGCGCGGCTCACGGGAGAAATCGCTGAACGCTCCATCGCCGGACAGATCGAATTCTGGGCGCGATTGGGTCGCGCCATCGAGCCGCTCTTGCGCGGAGACCAGGCTATGGCCCTCCGCCGCGCCGGCGATTCAAGGCCGCTTTCGGAATGTCTTCAATCTGTCGATTCCCCGGAAGGCCGCCGACGGGTTGCCGAGCACCTCAAAGGCCGACCCTATCCTCATTACGAGCAGGCCGACTCACCCGGACTCCTGATCAAGATTGATTCGGATGGCAAACGAACCCTGGGTCGTTTTGTTAATCGTCAGTTCCAAGCCGTCAAGAAGGCCAAGCGGTGAAAGCCGGAGGCAGCTCTGCGGAAAGCGCCACGGATTCCTGGAGCAAGTACTTCGACCAACGTCCGATCGTGGTGGCTCTGGCAGGGCCAAACGGCGCGGGAAAGAGCACCTTCTTCGAATCCCATCTCAAATCCAGCGGCTTGCGCTTCCTCAACGCGGATGTGCTCGCCAAAGAACTGGAAGTGGATGCCTATGATGCCGCTCGCATGGTTGCCGCGCTCCGGGTCGAGTTGGTCCGGCAGCGCGAGAGCTTCGTCTTCGAAACCGTGTTTTCGGACCCCGTTGGCGACAAACTGGCCTTTCTGAAACAGACGGCCCAATCCGGCTATGCCGTGGTGCTCTATTTTATCGGAATCGCAGACGCCAACACCTCCGAGCAACGCGTTGCCATGCGCGTCTCACAAGGCGGACACGATGTGCCGACTGAGAAGTTGATTGCCCGTTTCCCTCGTACGCTCGCGAACCTTTCGGCAGCTATCCGTGAATTACCCTGCGTTTTGGTCTTCGACAATGACGATCTGCGAACTCCATTTCGTCATGTGGCGGTTTTTGCGAATGGCCGCCCGTTGCTGTTAAAGCAACCGGTGCCTTCCTGGCTCCAGCCACTCCTGTAGAAGCATAAGCGTTGTGCCGCGCCGGGTGTAACACCGCTTTCCTGCGAATTCGTCGGGATTCTGACCGCCTCCACGCAGCCGCCTGCGGATTTCTTTTGTAAAGAAATCGAGACCCTGGCTAGAAATGGAATCCAACCAGTCCTGCCAGTTGTTGAAGCTCAAGCGTTCAAAATCGGCTTGAGTGAGGGGTTCGGTGGGAGTGGGCGAGTTTCCGAATTCGGGCCGTTTTCGATATTGACATACCGAGAGGCTTCATCATGCATTTAGTTCGGCCTGGATGAGTGGTTCCGTCGGGGTGGCCTCAATCAATCAGGCATGGTCCGACACGATGAAAACCAAAGCGGCGATGAAAGCACAGCGAAGATTCGTGAACCAGCTTGCATGGGCGACCACGGCTCTGCTCACATCGGCCCTGTGGGCCATCGCCGCGGCGCTGCCTGATACGGTCGAACAGAATTTCGCGGAGGTGGGCGAGGCAGTAGCGCGGTTGTTGCAGAGCGGCGACACGGCGGGATTTGCAAAAGAGTTGGCCCCGTCCATCGCGGACTGGCGTGCCGCGATCTCCACCAACCGCGTGACGAAGGGGAATAATCCACTCGGACCCGATTTCCAGAAATCATTGGATCAGCAGGGGCACAACCTGGAGGCCAGCGCCAAACGGTTGCTCGCCAAAGCCGCCGAGCTCAAGTTGGATTTTGCCCGGGCACAGATCACAGCCAAACCGAAACCGCTGCGAGTGCTCGGCAGCGCCCGCTACCTGGATGTCCAGGAGGAAAACGAGACTTTGCCTTCGGCCCAAGAACTGGAATTCGTCCTCACGGTTGAGCCGACTGCCAGAGCCAAGGAACCCGAGCGCCTGCGAGGCGAATATACACTGAAGTTGCACACTCTTCTTCACTTTCCCGGTGGTTGGCGATGTGCCGAAGGCGCGCGTTGGGTTGCTTTTCCGTCCGGCGTGGCCGACGAGAAAACGCAGCGCGAGCTGGCCATCGCAGGCCGGGCGGCGGCTTACCAGGGCATTACGCAAGCTGACGATCCCGCGCTGGCCCGGTTCGGCGAGGGATTGGTTCGCTTCGTGCGGACGCGCGACCTGAAAGTCTTTGAGGACGAAGCGCTCCTTTCATTGGACGCGGCTAATGAAGATCGGATTGAACTCCTTGAGGCAGCCCGCCGCGTCACGGAACAAATGGACCGGTTCGGCTTAGACTTCGCTGACGCCGCGGTCCACGTGAAGAATGTGGCGTTCCAATCGCTCTTTCCCCGGGCCGGCCAGGGAGAAATTGAGGGCGTCGAGGGGAACCAGTTGACAGTCAGCTTCGCCGTTCAATCCTCGCGGAAATCCAAGACCGGCGCGAGCCTGTCAGGCGACTATGCCCTCAGCGCGACCGAAGCCGTGCGGAAGGACAATCGCTGGCGCCTGACCGGAAAGATCCAATGGGCGCAATTCCCGGCCGGAGTTCTGGACGAGAAAGCGGCTGCGGAACTGGCTTTCGAAAACTACGTGGCCGAAGACTTCTGGGCTGTCAATTGCGGCGCGTGCCAGCAATCTCTCCAGGAAATGCAGAAATACCACGAACAGCATCCCGCATGGAAGGACCGCGTTGAGGTTGTGCCCATAAGCATTGACGACTCCCTGAAGGCAGCCCGCGATCATCTCACGAAGCACGGTTGGACCAACACGTTTAACGTGTGGGCCGGTTCCGGCGGGTGGCAGTCTGCGCCGGCGAAGGCCTTTCGCGTGACCGGAATCCCGATCTGCTACGTTATTGATAGTCGTGGCGTTATCGCCGAAGCCGGGCTCACGCCACTCCTGGATACGCCGGAGATTGTGAACGGCTTGCTCAAGTGAGGTCACGCCATAGCAGGTGACAGCTCTGCTGGACAAGCGCGCGTGGGCGCCGGAGTATCTGGCCGTCGGCGCAAGGGCAACGCGGCCAAGGTTGCATGAGGTGAATCGTCAAAACGAAAGCCTCAGCGGCTTTTGCCAAGCTGAGGAATTTCATCAGGCGAGAAAATCAGAGGCTTCGGTTCGGCCTCGGTCACTGTGATTCGTTTGAGGAGTTCAGCAGGATACTCGACGGACTCACCCCGCACTGAGCCGGGCAAGCAGGGATATGATGTACAGGTTGATCTTCTGCAACCCAGGAAGGATGGCGCACTCGGTTCCGCTCTCGCGGTCAAGCCGTCAACCCGGCTTAGTTGAGTTCAATCGTTGGGCGACAATCGGAGCATTGCCCGCGAAATGCCGTCAAATCACAGATATGAAAACTGCAACCCGATGGATTTTTGTTTTAGCTGTGAGTGTTTGGAGCACTGCTTATTCTGCCGGTCACATTGAGTGGTTTGGCTACCCGGTCAAGGATTCAGTGTATAAATTCGAGGTTTATACCGGAGAGACGGACCGATGGGATTCAGCAGCGCAAGACACACCTCCGCTCTCACCTGGCAAGGCGTCCCTGGCAGCGAAGAAGTTTGTTCGCACTGTGCCGCTCCGTGATGACACGAAGGAGTGGGGCTTGCGCAGCATCACATTGCGGCAGATGTCGTCCGCGCCAGAGGAGTGGCTTTACCTGGTTCATTTCGATGCCGTTCCGAAGGCGAGTGTTTGGAATGGCCCACTTCCATCGATTGAGATACCAGTCAGATTTGACGGCACTGTTCCTAAACCAACAATCACGGGCGGTGAGATTGACAAAGACCTGACAAAGCAGATTTCGGACATCGTTGTAGATAAGAGCAAGTTCAGCGAGGTGTATCCTGCGGTTGGGTTCAGCCCAGCCACGGGAGAAATTGTCTCCCTCAAGGAAAGGTCCGAACGACCGCCAGAAGAAAAAACCCTCCCGCGCATTCAAATGGTCAATGTTCCACTGGCCGACGTCATCAGGACTCTCGCGCGTCAGTCGAATCTCAACTACATACTCGACCCTCGCGTTCCCGGTTCGGATTTCGGTCCCGGCAGGTTGGCTCCCAAACTATCCGTCACCGCAAGTTGGACAAATGTGACAGCGCAGGCCGCATTGACCGCATTGCTCAAAGAGCACAGTTTGACGATGGTGACCAATCCGGCAACCACCGTCACGCGGATTGCGCCCGCCAACTTGAGCGTGAAGCCGGTGCCGACCAGCCAGGTGGGCAGGTCACCCAACTCGCCAGCGCAGCGAGTCTTGCGGTCTCCCTGGACCCTAAAATGTCGGCGACTGCCTTCGACGCGCAGGGGACAGTTTCATTTCGCTGGGAACGAATCACCGCGAGACAGGCACTCGCCGCTCTCCTCGACAACTACGATCTTGTCATGATCGAGGACCCCGCGACATCTGCGGCCAGAATCACTCAAAAGAGCGATCCGGAAAGGAAGCAGCCGTGACTTCACCAGCCATGCCGCCTAAGAGGGCTGAATCTGAGAATGGTGCCGATGGCTTTGAGATAACAAGAAACATTTCCAGGGCCTTCGCTGACGAATACGGTTGCCAAACCTCCAGGTTATGCGGACTCCGTTTTTCAATTATTGCCGCAAAGCACGCGCCTTCACGCTGATCGAATTGCTCGTGACCATAGCGATCATTGGCATTCTTGCAGCCTTGCTCCTGACAGCCGTCAGCAGCGTAAAGTTAAAGGCGCAACGAATCCATTGCCTGAACAACGTGAAGCAATTGGCCCTCGGCAGTTTCATGTACGCCAGCGAGAACAGCCGGCATGCGGGAGTTGAAACTTCGGCGTTTCCGGGCGGGAACTGGATGGGAACGCTGAACGAGTATGCCTCGGCAAAGGGAATCCTGGTCTGCCCGGCCGCGCCCTTGCACGAACCGCCGCCTGCCAGCGGTAATGAGCAGGGTTATGCCGACCGCGCCTGGGTGCGGTGGACCTCAGACAAGAAAACCATGTTCTACGGCAGTTACGGGTACAACGGCTATCTCTATTCTGACCTGAAACTTTCCGAGCCGGGCGATCCCAAGCAGCAGAAGGTTTTTACCAGAGAATCAGCCATTCAAAACCCGGCGCTGACTCCGGTTTTTTTCGACGAGAATTGGGTGGACGTGTGGCCGGAAGAGACGGACAAACCCTTCAACAATCTTTACACAGGCCAGCCATTCAGCGTGTCGCCGAACCAGATGGGCCGTTGCACCATCGCGCGGCATGGTAGTCGCAGTGCTTCCCGTGCTCCACGAAATTTCGATTTACGCGGCAAAATGCCAGGCGCAATCAACATGGGATTGGCTGACGGCCACACGGAACTGGTAAAACTCGAAGACCTTTGGAAATACTATTGGCGTCTCGACTGGCAGCCGCCCGCCGTCAGACCTCAGTAGTTATGAACGCAAAAGATTTTCTCCGACTCGGCGTGCCGCTGGGTGAAGCTACGCGGCGCGCGACGGGTTTTGTTTCCAAATTCATCCTCGACGCTTGAAATGACCAACACCAACCCAACCCAGATCCACGCCACGGGTGAGGCTACCGGCTTCATTCCCGCGCCGGGCGACAAGGGCAAGCCCATCACCGTCATCGGCACGAACTCGATTCGTGTTGGGTTCGACGCCACGTGCCTGCAGCAGGCGCTCAACGCCCGCCACGCACCGGGCGTCACCGATCAGGGCGGAAGGCCCGCAAGGTCGGTCAAGCGCTCGGCGTGAAGTTGGCTGGTCTGGTCAGCGAAGTAGCGCGGCTGAAAGCGCGTTTCGTGATCAAGGATGTCGATTCGAGCCTGCGTGGTGCAGCTTAGGCTTGATGGGGAAATGTGGAGATCGTGCCAACGTCTCCGCGTGTAGGCGACCGTAGGGTGGCATTCCAACACGACCGAGTTGCGATCGAACAGGTGTTCCTCCGCCCATTGCAAGGCGGGCCATTGGCGGAAGCCTTTCTGACCCGGATCAATGCCCCAAATGAAATCAAGGAGCGAGTGGTGCCTTTGGTAAAACATCACCTCGCCCATTTGCAGCCGGTCAGCAGCCGCGCTGTTCGTCGGCTCGCGAACTCTCTGGAACCCGCGACCATTGCAGAACTCTGCTTGGTAATGACGGCGGATCATTTCGGCCGACCACCCAAACCGCGTGTGATTCACGAGGGTGTAAGCGCGTTACGGATCAAGGCAGAGGAACTGCGCCTGCGCGATTCGGCGCCCAAACCATTGTTACAAGGTCGCCATTTAATTGCGCGGGGCATGCAGCCGGGCAAGCATTTTGGTATGTTACTCGATGAGGCATTTGAAGCTCAGCTTGAAGGTAGGTTTGCTGATCTCGATGGCGCGCTGAAATGGTTAGACGGACGACATTCATAATTTTATGAGCTTCATCATCGTTGATGTTGAATCCGATGGACCGATCCCAGCGGAGTTTTCGATGGTGTGCTTTGGCGTGTTGAAGAATTTTCGCGAAAATATTTGACGTAACTTTCTTCGTGGTGTAAACGTCTCCTGCATTCGATGAAAACTTGCATGAACATATCAGTCACGATTTGGCCGATGACGCCAGTCGCGTTAGCGACAGGTCATAGCCGGTCGAATTGTGTGTTCGGCCTTAGCCTATCCAGGGCGTATCAGGGTCAAGAAACCACATTGGATAGACCGGAGGTAAGCAGGTAATCGAAGTCCATAGAATTTCTAAACCCTGCTTACCGCGTGTGAGCAGGGTTTTTTGTTTGTACAAAAGCGATTAAATCAACGAAACGAAAGGATCGAAGCTGTGAGTAGAGAAAAACGGACATCGGAATGATGTCACCGGGCGCAAAACTGAATTCGGCGATAAAGAGCGATCACGCTCAGCCGGTGTGGTGTGTCCATTGGTCGCCGAAACGAGAGCCTGGACGTTTAGACCAGATTTTACAATTGAAGGGCTTTGCAGGAGGTGTGCCCCTAAACACCGAAACAGCCGCCGTGAAACCGCGGGCTGGGATCGAGTAGATCGCCAGGAGGTGTTTGTTCTTTGTTGAAATGACACGGGCCGGGAGCGTGAACGCTCCCGGCCCTTTTAATTTCCACAAGTCGCGCACCAGCTCGTGCGGCAGAGTTTCCAAAACTCAGCCTGCCTGGGGCAGCACCAGGGCGACTTGCCAATTTCTCTTTGGGGTCGTGGCAGACAAGGAATGCACCTGCCCTGCAAGCAGGTTGATGTGGGAGCGTTACCCACCGACTCCACCAATTTCATCGCGGGGAGAATGAGATTCAGGTGAGCCTCATAAGCTTCGCCTCCGTGGGTGCAACTCCCACCCCCGCTACCATTCACGGGAAGTGATCCGATTGCCTGCCTGTAAATCAGGTGTCGCAAAACAAAATCGGAAGCAGACGAACTGGAGCGTTACCAGCACTTCCCACCATTTTGGACTCGTAGCTCAATTAGCAGAGCAACCCGTTGTCTGCGGGAAGGCTGAGGGTGCAACTCCCTTCGGGTCCGCCAATTTTCGATTCTTACCGCGGGACACAGGTTCAAGGTGTGTGGGTCCCGCCATCCCCATGAAACAAAGTCCCCGGTGTGCCCCAAGCACGCCGGGGCGAACAGCGCGTGGTGTAGCAGCAACATGCCCGGCTTGGGACCGGGTGACCGCAGGTGCAAATCCTGCCGCGCTGACCAATTTCAGATTGCTGCTGTGGCCGAACACATGAGGCATCCGCCTTCTAAGCGGAACGATGCAGGTGGAACTCCTGCCGGCAGCGTCATTGCCAGGTGGTGTCAAAGTAGCACAGCGGTCTGTTAAACCGTTTGTCTTGGTGCGAGTCCAAGTCTGGCAGCCAATTTCAGGGTGCAATGTCAGCAGCAGACGGGCGTTTGCACGCGGCCACCACCTCGGAAGGAGGAGTGTGCTTGCGCGCGGCCACCACAGTGCAAGTCCTGCCACCCTGACCATTTCTGGAAGGCAGGCAGATACAAGCTGGCTGCACCTGTCTTGAAAACAGGATCGGCTCAAACCCGAGGTCGGAGCATTACCGACGCCTTTCGCCATTTTGGCTGCGTGCCAACACTTAACCGCAAACCCCCAAAGAAAGGAAATCCTATGCGACCTGTTATCCGTTACCAAAGCCAGTTGCTCTATCGCAAGAGCTACAAACCAAACCGAATTATTCGAATCCGACCGGCCACGAAGCCGAGCTTCATTTTTCGTCCGATGCGACGGTTTGGTTCAAAGCCGCAATTGGAACTCGTCTCGTAGCTCAAGAGCAGAGCGCCCGCCTGATAAGCGGAAGACCGCGGAGCGTTACCGCGCGGGACGACCATCCTTTCGCCTGCCGGCTACGGCTTGGCAGGCCAATTTCCCCGGGTAGCTGAGACAGATTAGCGCCTCGCTGAAGACGAGGAGACGTTGGCGCGATACCAACCTCGGGGACCAGTTGTTGGCCCTACGCAAGTAGTCCGTGAATGCAAAGCAGCTCGCGCAGCCTGTCTTTCAAGCAGGGCCTAGCCGGTGCGAGTCCGGCCACGGACGCCATTTTGTCCGCGTAGCTCAGTTAGATCAGAGCGCCACCGTGCGAATGTGGAGGTCGCAGGTGCGATTCCTGCCGTGGACGCAATTTTGCCTCTGTGCCTCAGCAGCTACAGGGCGAGTTTCGTAAACTCGTATTCGTCGGTGCAAGTCCGACCAGGGGCTCCAGTTTCCAGAAGTTGATGGCTCATAGTTGAGAGGACCCGGCTTGTCAGTCGCGTGCTCATTGTCCATTTCAGTCAACCTCAACACTCAACGATCAACCAAATCAGGATTGTGGTGTAACAGCAGCATCTCCGCCCGTGAAGCGGACGGTCCGGGTGCGAATCCCGGCTTCCTGACCAATCAACCACCCATCGTTATCCGTCGTTTCCAGTTTGCAGTGGTTACGATACCTTGCGTGGCCGCAGCCAACCAGCGGGCGCCAATCCGATGAGGAAAAATGCCAAATTGGAAAGCACCGTCGCTAACAGAAGCAGCGAATAGTTTCGTGTCCCGTAGTTATGGAGTTCACCGTATAGCAGATTCGCTCCAAACCAACCCAGACCAACGACGATGTTGCCGAGGAGGCTCATAACGAGTACGCCGCGGGCACTGCCACAAACAAACCGGTGGGCGAACAAGAAGAAAGCCTGCCAGATAATTACGGCAAACCCGCCGATTTCTTTTACATCCCACGCCCAGTACCGCCCCCATTCGGCCTTGGCCCAAACCATGCCAAGGATTAGTCCGACCGAGGTCAGCCCCGCCGCAACCCAGCCGAGTATGAAAGTGACGCGCGTGAGGGAACGCACCCGCAACGGTGAGAAATCTGAAAAACAGCGCTGGCCCACAAAGCAAATCCCCAACGTGCCGACGAGAAATGTGGTTGTGTATCCAAGCGTCACCATGAAAACATGACTGGCCAACAGGAAACTCAACCGGCCGGCGTCAAAGCGAGCGATCAGAGAAATTGCCATCGCCAGAGTCGCCAGGACGCCGATGCCGGTTATCACCTTTACCGGCAACCATGTGCATTGGTCCAGTTTCTGGAATTCCGACGCTATCGTCGGTGCGCCTCCAAATTGTGCCATCGCACGTTGGAAAGCCTCGGCCTCAGTCATTCCTGACCGGATGAGTTGATCCACGTTTTCTCGTAGATGATTTTCCAGTTCGTCGAGCGTTTCGCTCCCGACATTGGGCGCAGCCATCATTGTTTTGCGCCATTCTGCAATCAGTTGTTCCAGGTTATGCATGTTGTGGCCTCCATAGTTGATTCAAGGTTGAAGAGACAAGCGTCCATTGATCCTTCTGTCTCCGTAGCGCCTGTCGGCCCTCTGGTCGCAGTGAGTAATACTTGCGTCTTCGGCCAGCCTCAGATTTTGTCCAGCGACTGCGCACGAGGCGTTGGTCCTCAAGCCAATGCAAAACCGGATACAGCATGCCGTCGGTCCACTCGATCTTTCCGCCGGACAATTCCTTGACGCGCTGAATGATCGCGTAACCGTAACTATCGCCTTCGCAGAGAATGGAGAGCACCAAGGGCACGGAGGAGGCGGCCACCAATTCCTTTTCAAGTTTCATGGCTTCGTTAAATACATTGCACCGCAATGTATGTCAAGCGAAACCTTGGAAGGGTTTTTTTTTAGCGGGCCGAAGATTGTGGGTTCTCGAGGCCGCGAAGGAGTCGTTGTGGGCATGACCTCCAACGGCTTCACCCTCGCCGATCCGAACGATCGCGAGATGCTCGACGTGTTGGTTTCGACACGTCTGTGCCGGCCGTAATCGCGGACTTTGTTCGATCCTAGCGGACTGAACGGTTCAAGGAAAAACAACGGGGGCGGAGGCTAAAGCTTCCGCCTGCGCTTCCTGACATATCGCGTTTGTCGTCAAATCGTCCGCCCGCTCTGGAGCTGGACTGACTCCATCAGCCATTTTTTGTATGCTTAAAACTGAAATCCGAACGCTTCCAAACAAGCGACGGCGAGCAGCCAAGCTGGCCACGCTCAACTCGTCTCTCGGGTGTTCAACAACTATATTCAAATGGTCACCGCTGTGCTCGTTATATGAAAAACATCGAACTCGAACAAATACGGAAGAAGGCCTTGCAGTCGATCAGTCCTCTCTGTTCTGGAGACACGCGAAACTATTTTTGGGGCGAGAGAACGAAAGCAGGCCGAGAATTGCCCCCCATATTATATGGTGTATTTTTTATTGGCTGATCTACTGGGCTTTCCCACCATTGGCCGACAGGAAAAGGTTGCGTGGTCAATAGTCTTGGGCTGGGATGGGAAGACATTTGTGATCGAGCATCGGAAGATGGGGTTAGGCATCTTCGTCAAGGACCTCAAAAAGGAGGAGACGTGTGCGAGAAAAATCGTAAACCTAATCACGAGCGGAGTTAGAGTGTCCGAGAAATATTTCGATTGGCTCGCCGCAACCGCGATTCGTGATTCAAAGCTCAATTTACTGAACAAAAGCAGACATCTGCTTGGTCGCGTACAGTATTTCTTGTCGCTCTACAGGAAAGCGAAACTGGAAGCTGAGTCGCGAAAGGGAGAGTCAGTTTTGGAGACTCTCCCGGACGGCAGTCTGCAGACTCGTCATCCTTCCCGCTTCGATTTTGAGAGAGAGGCTGATTGGCTTGCTGTGAGTGCAATAGAGGCCTTTTTCAGTTGGAGCGAACATGTATTCATACATCTGGCGACAGGGCCGTGAAAAATTTTTATGATGAGCTGATTGTAATAAGAAGACAGGTGCGGAACTTTGTCGCACACGGCGCTTTTGGTAAACGCGGAGAGGCTTTCCAATTTCACTCAAAGGCTGGAGCGGTGCCGGTTTTGATGCCTCACAAGACTACGGACACTCGGTTCTCGATGTTTGATGATATGAGTTTTCGAGAAGAGGCTGCAATAAAACTTATAGAAAAGTTCATTCAGTTTCTGCGCACGGGTCCCCAGGCGCCGGCATTCAAGTACGTTCAAGATAGCGATCTGCCAACCGTGTTAACCTACGTCAGGAACGGAACATATAAAGAGGCTACGTCCTCAATAGAGAAAGTAGATGCTCTCATTTATTCCATGCAGCAGAACTTCGGAAGGTCTGAGGATATGGATTGGTGACTGGGTAATCGAATGCGTTCTTGTCGCGGGCCAGGAAAAGATCATAGCGATTGATCTTGCGAGACCGGAACCATGGAGAAAAGGATCGTTTCTGGTCGTGGGCATCCCTGCTCACATCGGATGTGCTCCAACTCTAACTGAGATAATCGCGCAGGCGAAAACTTTCACTAGCGCTTTCAATTTCTGTCCCGTTGGCCGAGCAGCGCAGGCGGCGGTTTGCAAAACCGCCAAGGCTGGTGCGATTCCAGCACGGGATTCCATTTCCCGGGCATAGGTGTTGAGAGACACACGCCGGTCTTCCAAACCGGAATAGAGGGCGCGCTACCCTCATGCCCGTCCATTTGTTTCAGAGTGTAGCCTAAAAGTGAGGCGCTTGCTTCGGGAGCAAGATCAAGCGGGGGCGTTACCCGTCGCTCTGTCCATTTCCCGCGACGCGAAATCCCGGTGCCGGTCAGGACTTCACAGGCCTGGCTGCGGCGGTTCAACTCCGCCTTCGTGTCGCGTTCGGGTTGCAAGCATTGCAGCGATGCAGCGGTCTCTTAAACCGCAGAGCACGGGGCAGCACCGTGGCGACCCACCATTTCGGAGGAGGGAACGCGGATTGAAAAATCTATGAGGGGCTTGGGTGGCGCGCGCCGCGATAAAGCTTCTGCCTTCCGCTTCCTCCTCCGTTTCAACGCTTCCGTAGCTCAATTACCAGAGCGCGACGCTTCGAACGTCGGAGATGAGGGTGAGAGTCCTTCCGGGAGTGCCAATTTCATTTACGATTTGCGATTTAAGATTGACGATTTTTGCCGCGTTAGCCCAACCAGCAGAGGCGCCCCGCTCAGAACGGGGAGGTTGAGGGTGCAAATCCTTCACGCGGTACCATTTGGTGGCACTGCGCCAGCAGCCCACGTAGTCCAACGCAGAGACGGCGCACTTAAAACGCGCAAAGTGTCGGTGCAAATCCGGCCGTGGGCACCACCGCGTGTAGCCCAACGCAGAGGCGTTCCGCTCAAGACGGAAAGGTTGCAGGTGCAAGTCCTGCCACGCGGACCACTTTGGAATGTCAACCGGACAAGCGGACCGGGCCTCGGTGCTAACGAGTGCGTGCCTCCGGGCAAGTGGTGCAAGTCCACGGCATTCCGCCAATTTGGCTGATGGTTGTTGACTGATAGTTGATGGATGACCAATCTGAAATTCGCCGCCTCTTGCCGTTTTCCATCAACCATCAACTTTCAACTCTCAACTATTCTGGGAGCGCGCGTAGTTCAAAGAGAACCGTCCGTTTTATAAGCGGAGTCGCACTAGATCAGTGTTCAGAGTTGATTGTTGAGAGACCACGAACGCCGCGGAATGGCCTTTCCTCCCTCAACCATCAACTCTCATCCCTCAACCGATTCCCGCTCGCGTAGTCCAACCAGCAGACACACGACGTCGAGAGCGTCGCCAGTGCAGGTGCGATTGCAATTCGTGAAGCGAACATCCTGTTCAGGGCAACTGACTCGCAACGCTTTGGAGGCGCATCCTGCCGCGAGCACCAATTTCGGCCTGCAAGCATTAAAGTGATGCAACGGACTTTTAATCCGTTGAACAGGGAGCGTTACCCTGGCGGGCCACCATTGCCGGGTCGTCTAACCAGCAGGACATCGCCCTTTGAAGGCGAGCGTGGTGGTGCGAATCCATCCCCGGCAGCCAATCACAGCCCGTTAGCTCAAAATGAGAGCGGCAGTCTTACAAACTGAGGACGCTGGAGAGTTACCAGCACGGGCTACCAATTTGCAGGGGTTGATTGAAGGTGGCTGATAGTTGATGGACTTCAGATTCATCAACGCTCAACCTTCAACTTTCAACTTTCAACCAATCCGAATTGCCTCGTCGCATAATCGGGAGTGCGCCGGTCTCTGACACCGGAGGACCTGGAGCAAAACCAGGCGAGGCAGCCACTTTCATTTCCGATTGATGATTTACGATTGGCGATTTGAATTCCATTTCAACAAAGGACAAACACCGGATTGAAACGTGACTCGTTGAAACGTTGAATCGTTGAAACGCGCACTCGATTTAACGGTTCAACGATTTAACGATTTAACGAACGTATGAGTGACATTCTGAACAAGACGATCGTGCTGGTGCTGAATCGTAACTGGCAGGCCATCCACGTGCGCACGCCGCAGGAGGCGTTCTGCATGATGGCCACCAACGTGGCCACGGCGCTGGAAATTGACGGTGACGACCACATCCGTCCCGTGACCTGGGACGAGTGGATCACGCTGTCGGTGCGTCCGCAGGACAACGCCGTGCAGACCGTGCGCGGTCCGATCCGCGTGCCGACGGTCATTGTGGCGGTGAACTTCGCCAAGGTGCCGAAGAAGCGCCCGAAGCTGTGCGCGAAGACGATTCGCGAGCGCGACGGCAACCGTTGCCAGTATACGGGCAAGATGCTGAAGCCGGAAGAAGGCAGCCTCGATCACGTTGTGCCCCGTTCGCGCGGAGGCAAGGACGCGTGGGAAAACCTGGTGTGGTCGAGCAAGGCCGTGAACACGAAGAAGGCCAACCGTCTGCCGCACGAAGCCGGCCTGAAACTGCTCACCGTCCCGCGCGCACCGAAGGAACTGCCGGTGACGGCGCTCCTCCGCAACGCCCACGGCGTCGCCGAGTGGAAACTGTTCCTGAACGACAAGGCATAGCCTTGACTCAATGGGAGAGCGGGCGTCAAAGCTCGCTCTCCCCACTTTGAACATCATAATGGATTGAGTCGCGAGAGATCACTAAGCTAAACCGCACTCGGACATGCTTCTCGAACTTGCCATCGGCGACGCCTACGGCGCCGGCTTTGAATATGCCAAACCTGATTTCGTGCGGCATGGCAATGACCTATCTTGTTATCGCCAGCATCCTAGGCACCGCATCAAACCGGGTTGCTACACGGACGACACCCAAATGTCGCTCGCGGTGGCCGAGATGATTTTGTCTGGTGACGAGTGGACTCCTCTGAATCTTGCCAGTCGTTTCGTGGAATGCTTCAAGCGTGATCCCCGGGAAGGCTACGCGAGCCGCTTTTACGACTTCCTGTGTTCCGTCGGCGACGGGCAGGAGTTCCTCGATCGGATCCAACCTCACAGCGACAAGAGCGGCGCGGCGATGCGCGCGGTGCCCATTGGAGTGTGTCTGACCATTCCCGAGGTGGTTCGCAA
Source organism: Verrucomicrobiota bacterium (assembly GCA_003219345.1). Lineage (GTDB taxonomy): Bacteria > Verrucomicrobiota > Verrucomicrobiia > Limisphaerales > AV2 > AV2. The sequence continues at coordinate 6,303 of QHOP01000084.1, read as the reverse complement.
AGCCACAGTCCAAGCCCGATTGACTCATGACTCGGTTGACCGGGTGAATGCCGCGGCAGCGGCGGCGCTGATGAGCCACTACTTTCTTCACGAGTTGGGGCCGAGGAGTGAGCTTGGCGAGTTTCTGATGAAACATGTGGATGGCCAGTGGAACGCACCGTGGCATGGTGAAGTCGGGCCGAAAGGTTGGATGAGCGTTCGCGCAGCCGTTACTGCAGTGCAAGAGAACGATTCATTGTCGGCGATTTTGAAACCTGCCGTCGCCTTCACCGGTGATGTGGACACCGTCACAACCATCGCTTTGGGCGCCGCCTCATGCAGCCAAGAGATAGCGAACGACCTACCGCAGGCTCTGATTGGCGGTCTTGAGCGTGGAGATTTCGGCCGAGAGTATCTCATCATGTTGGATAAGGGCCTGGTGGGAGGTAGGTGATATGGGCGCAACCCGCGACGATTTCATCAAGTATCCGCGCACGCCGCACCTGTTTGGCTCGAAGGGCACGGACGACGACAAGCACCTTGGCCGCGAGGAATCCGAGGCGTTCATCGCCAATCCGTCTCTTATTGTTGAGGAGAAGCTCGACGGCACGAACGTGGGCGTTCATTTCACCTCGTCGGGCCGGATGGTGCTGCAATGTCGCGGGCACGAAATCACCGAGGGCATGCATCCGCAGTATGACCTGTTCAAGCAATGGACTTCGGTAAAGCGACCGGCCCTGGAAACGATGCTCGGCAGTCAATTCATTCTTTATGGCGAATGGCTTTACGCGAAGCACTCGGTTCATTACCGCAAGCTTCCGCACTACTTTTTCGAGTTCGACATTTACGACAAGGACGCGGAGCAGTTCCTGGATCTCGACACGCGATTGCGGATGCTCGGAGGAATTGGCCTCCAAACGGTGCCGGTCGTCCATCGCGGTCGTGCCACGGTGGACGAACTGCAATCGCTCGTTGGCCCATCGACGTTTGACAGCGCGTTCGACAATCCGGTCACCCGCAGAACAGACAATCTGATAGAAGGTCTTTATTGCCGCACGGAGGCAGATGGCCGCGTGACTGGCCGGGCTAAAATGGTGCGCTCCGAGTTTGTGGAGAAGGTGAAGCAAAGCGAGCATTGGCAGCATCAGAAGATGATTCCGAACCTGCTCGCGGAAGGCGCGGATATTTGGGCGTGAAAACCTGGACCGACATCACGCGCGCGACCAACTCGCAAATCCTGGAATGGGCGGAAGCCCAGCCTTGGGCGCGCGACATGGCGGCCTGTCAGCAGGACGCACAGTGGCACTCAGAGGGCGACGTGTGGACGCACACTAAAATGGTTTGCGCCGAATTGGAACGCCTTCCTGAATGGCCGGTACTGGATCGTACCACGCAGATTAAATTGCTGTTCACAGGGCTGTTCCACGACTCGGGCAAGCCGGCTACCACAGCGCTTGATCCCGATACGGGCCGGACGCGCTCACCGAAGCACGCTCTCGTCGGTGCCGAGATTGCCCGGCGTGTGTTGCGCGAATTGGAGTGCAATCTCGTTACTCGAGAGGGAATCGCGGCGCTCGTTCGTTTCCATGGTCGCCCACCGTACCTCTTGGAGAAAGCGAAGCCGGAGTACGAAGTCATTTCGCTCTCGTGGCTTGTAAACAACCGGTTGCTCTATCTCTTTGCGCTCGCCGACACACGCGGCCGTCAGGCGAACGAGATGAGCCGGCCAGAGGAGAATCTTCACCTCTGGAAACTTATGGCAGAAGAGCGCGGGTGTTTCAACCGTCCATACGCCTTTGCCAATGATCATGCTCGATTCTTGTTTTACCGCGACCAACTCCGCAGCCTGCACTACGTGCCGCACGAGGGATACCGTTGCACGGTCACACTGATGTCGGGCCTGCCGGGCGCTGGAAAGGATACATGGCTCGCTAAACACCGGCCGACGCTGCCGGTTGTTGGGTTGGATGCCATCCGCGACGCGCTCGATATTGAGGCAACGGACAATCAAGGCGAAGTCATCCAGACCGCGAGAGAGAAATGCCGTGAGCATTTGCGCGCTGGTGAGAACTTTGCTTTCAACGCTACAAACATCACGCGAGCGATGCGCCAACGCTGGATTGACTTGTTTGCCGATTATGTAGCGAGGGTTGAGATTGTTTACGTTGAGCCTCCCGTCGCTGGAATTCTCGAACAGAACAAACGCCGCACGAGTCCTGTTCCGGAAAAGGTGATTCTGCGTCTTCTTGAAAAGCTGGAAGTACCCGTGATAACAGAATGCCATTCGCTCACGATTGTCTAAAATGAACGCAAAGGATTTTCTCCGACTCGGCGTGCCGTTGGGTGAAGCCACGCGGCGCGGGACGGATTTTGTTTCCAAGTTCATCCTCGGCGGCGGCGACAAATCGCGGCTGCACGAGGAGGTGAAGGCCATTGTTGCCAATCCGTCGGCGTTCGTGGACGACCCGTTGCGCGGCGAGTTTGCGAAAACGTTGCTCAAGGCCCCGCCTCCGCCGCGCGCTGAACCGGTGAAGTATCGCCAGTGGGGCGAAGGGCTCGAACACGACGCGGTGATGCAGATGGAGAAGGCGTGTCTATTGCCCGTATCGGTGGCGGGCGCGTTGATGCCGGACGCGCACGTGGGCTACGGCTTGCCTATCGGCGGCGTGCTGGCGACGGAAAACGCGGTGATTCCTTACGCCGTCGGCGTGGACATCGCCTGCCGCATGAAGATGACGGTGCTGGACATTCCGGTGCGCGACCTGGAACGGAAGCAGGACCGGCTCACACGTGCCATCGAGGCGGAGACGCGCTTCGGCGTGGGCGCAAACTTCAAGCACCGCCGCGAGCACGAGGTGATGGACGCGGATTGGTCGATCAGCGGGGTGACGAAACAGAACAAGGACAGGGCGTGGTCGCAACTCGGCACGAGCGGCAGCGGAAATCATTTCGTCGAGTTCGGTCTGTTCACGGCGCACTCGAAGATCAATGATCTTGAGGCCGGAACACACGTCGCGTTGCTGTCGCACAGCGGCAGTCGCGGAACGGGCGCAGCGGTGTGCGATCATTACAGCAAGATTGCTTTTTCTCAATTCAAAGACTTGCCGAACGAATTGAAGCGGCTGGCGTGGCTATCGCTGGATTCGCAGGAAGGCCAGGAATACTGGAACGCGATGGAGTTGATGGGCCGATACGCAGCGGCCAACCACGCGTGCATTCATCGGCACATCGCGGAAAATCTCGGCGCGCAGGTGTTGCTGGATCTGGAGAACCACCACAACTTCGCGTGGAAAGAGAAACATGTCATTGATGGCGTGGAGCGCGAAGTCGTCGTGCATCGGAAAGGCGCGACACCGGCGGGGCAAGGTATATTGGGAATCATACCCGGCTCGATGGCGTCGCCGGGATTCGTCGTGAGCGGAAAGGGCAACCCTGAGTCACTGGATTCCGCATCGCACGGCGCCGGCCGCGCGATGAGCCGCAAAGCGGCGAACGAGAAATTCAACTGGAAGGACGTGAACCGTTTCCTCAAACAACAAGGCGTAACACTCATTAGCGCCGGCCTGGACGAAGTGCCGATGGCCTACAAAAACATCCGCGAAGTGATGGCGGCGCAGAACGATTTGGTAACCGTGCTAGCTAGGCCAGTTCGATCCGAAGCTTGTGAAGATGGCACCCAGCGGGGAGCGTCCGGAAGACTGACCGTATGAGCGGGAAACAAGAAGAGCCAAGTTCAGAGCATTGACCCGCAACTGTACGGTTACGCCCTTGCTGCGATAGTTACACGTTTGGAGTCGACAGATATGCCATGCGGCAGACGCAGGTTCCAACGGCGCTCGCTTTGGTCCACTGGAGAGTGCATCGTTTTGCTCTCGCCTCTTTTCTCGGGGCAAAAAACAGGGTGGTTTTTTAACAGGCTCGGCGACGTGTCCAACATCAAACAGATTTGAATCTCAGCGCGCCGGCAACAAGGAGAGCAATTTGGTTTTCACATAGTCCCCGGCTTGCTGTGGATCGTAAGTGATTCCCACCCGAAGCAATGGGTTCATGTCCGAACAGAATCCACGATCGGCAAGATGCGCGTCCAGCAGCGCGACAAACTCCGACCGTCCGGCAACGCTGCCTTCCATTCTTAGATCAATGTCATCGCTGTAACGGGATGCCGGCGCGAGGTGAACCTTATGCAGCAACGTACCGCCGCGCATCGCAATCTGGCCTTGCAAAAACGCATCATCGAACAGCGTGACCATCGCCCGGCACAACAATAAATCCTGCTCGACCTGAACCTGGCTCGGCCACGGAACGACCGATTGGTGGGCGATGACATCCCGGCGTGTGATGGGCGTTATCATCGTCCAAACTCCACAGCGTTGTTAAGAATTCGCCACCGTTTGATTTCGGGAGCATTACTGCGCAAACCCGGAAGCAGCGGCACTAAAACCAAATCAGACGGTAGCCAATCCTGAACGACCTTGGCCAAACTGGTTGCCTTCAGATTTTCCAGCACAAAACCCAGGCGCTGGGCCGTGGCCGGCTCGTCTTCAATTTTCAACACCCGCCGCAATTCGGCTGGGCGCATGAGCGGCAGCAGCGGAGCGATGGTTTCAGCCGCTCGGCCGATTCCACCAATGCGCGCGGCGTATCGGATCAAATCAAAAGTGGTTGCCTCTGGCGTGCTGACTTGCAACGGTGCAAAAGCATTCGCCAATGGCTGTGTGGGTGTCTGCTCCAACGTGCGTTTCACAAAGAAGTGAACGCGAATACGACCGATCTCGAGGGAGCGGCGCGGAATCCTGGTCATCACCTGCGTCACCTGCAATGCCTGCGGATTTGAACCGAGTGAACTGGCGGCCGACTGAAGCGCCAGATAATACGGCTCACCCAACCATTGAAAATAATCGTGAAGCCACCAAACTACCGGCGGAGCACCCACCGCACGGTGTTCAGGACTGACGATCAGAAAAAACTGTTGTCGCGGCGAAACTCTCGTGACCCGGTTTCCGAGTCGCAACAACTGATTTCTGGCCGCCGTCACCGACAGGCCGGTTTCTTTGACCAAATCCGCCAGCGGGAAAGCCACGCGCCCCGAGGCCAGACGCTGGTCAATGAAGGCGTCAGCCGACCCGTCCATACGGGATTTGGATTTGGATTGCTTCATTTTTTACGTTTGCACATTGTAGCGAAGTTCACTCCATTATGCAAACGGAATAAATGACAGATGAGGAGTAGGAAAGCACGCTGGAAGTCTGCATGTCTGGTTTAAGGCCGGGGTGATAATCACCCCCTTTTTGCTTGGTTTCGGCGATATAGTTCAAGCATGGCTTTAACTACACGCCCTGATTCAATCATCGCCACCGATTAATCGGCAGATTTCGCGGAAAAAGATCGTTTATGTCCACTTGTAGCGCCTCAGCAAGAAATGCAATTTGTTTATCGTTTGCAGAGGACCGACGATTTTCAATGTCGGCAATAATATCGCGTGTCATGTAGCACCCCAGCAATTGCATTTTCGCGGCGAGTTCTTCCTGCGTCCAATTCTGCTGGTATCGAAATCTACCTACGTTCCCTCCAATAAGATTTCCATTCCTGAGATTGCCCATTTCAAAATTAAATATTCCCATTCCAGTTCGTCCACAACGATTGAGCGGAGGTTCGCCAGTTTTGCGAATCTTGGCCTGTTCACGGAAACGGCGTTATTCACGACACTGTGAACAGGAAGCAAAGGCGCTGGACGAGCAAAGGACATTATCGGTATACGCGGAAAATCCCGGGGTGCGTCCAAGCTTTGGCAAATCATCCTCAGCCCGCTTCACCTTCAGCCGCTGCATCTCTTCGATAGCCTGGGGGACTGTTTGCACCGGCTCGCCTTCGGCGTTGCACAGCGAGACGCGGCGAACTTTTTTCTGGCCCGTGAATGGATCTTCAACCGTCAGTTGCGCGTAGTAGCGATCACCCCGGCGCCAAAGCCCACGCACGGGTTGCTTGCGTCCGTTGACCACTTTTGCAAAAGTGGCGCCATGAGATTGTCGAGTCGCGATTTCGCTTTCGGTCTTGCTTGTGACGGCTTTGGCATGCACACCGTCAATCCAGCACAACTACTAGCACAAACGCAAATTGACGATTTCGCAGTATTTGTAAGTAATTGTTAACAAACAGTTGCCGGTGTGGCGAAATGGCAGACGCACAGGACTTAAAATCCTGGGACCATAAAAAGTCGTGCGGGTTCGAGTCCCGCCACCGGCACCAACCGCCTAGATAGAAGTTGCATCAACAAACAAGAAAGGACAGGCAACTGATTTGCGCCCTGGAGAGATTTCGCTTCTC
>QHOP01000197.1 GCA_003219345.1 Verrucomicrobiota bacterium | reverse complement strand
TGGCGGGTGTGGAAGAAGGACTCGATTGCGGCAGCGCCTACCACGGCAACGCCTACGTCGATCCCCAATTGCGCGCCTTGCCGAGGTCACTGCGCGAAGCAGCGGGTTTGCTCGATCAAAGCAAGCTCGCCCGGAAGACGTTTGGCGATCAGGTCGTGGATTTTTATGCGCACACAGCCCGTTTGGAAGTCGAAGCGTTCGACCACGCGGTCACGGACTGGGAACGACAAAGATACTTCGAGCGTATTTAATTCAGCGGCGATGGCTTTCCACTGCGCGGTTTACGCCCGCATCGCGCGAAGGACAAAGAAATAATCGTTCGTGACACGCTTTTGTTCGCGAACGCGCCAGGACACGCATTTTGCCCGATTGACTTGTGGTTGAGGGCAACGCACTATTTTACAAACCCAATTGGTAGGGCTTCGGCAAATGCCAGGAAACGACCGCATGAGAACGATGAGAGCATTTAGAACGGCGAACCTGATTGCCTCTGAGCACCTTCGTAAGGCTTTCACGTTGATCGAGCTTTTGGTGGTCATCGCCATTATCGCCATACTGGCTGCCTTGCTCCTGCCGGCCCTTGCGAAAGCCAAGAGCGGAGCGCAGGAGACATACTGTCTGAACAATATGAAGCAAATCGGCCTGGGAGTTTCGATGTATGGGAGCGACAACGGCGAGCGCTTCCCTCTCTGCCGAAGCTGGGGGAAAGCCTGGGGCGATGACCATCGTCTGGGCGCCGACTACCTGCCGCAGCTCCTCGAACCTCTGATCGGCAGGAACACGGGCACAAACCGCCTCGGCGGCAGTACGTCCAAACCGACGGCGCCGACGACGGGCATCTACGTCTGTCCCGCCGGCATCCGGGGAAAAGACCCCCAGGTCCCCGCATTCCGAGACCTTCTCAGAGACAACGACTACGTTACCTACGTTTGGAATCACATCTATTTGAAAAAGGATAACGCCACGTATGAAGAGAAACGACCGGTCAGCGGACGCAAGACCACCGACGTCGTTAATCCGACATCGGCGGTTCTGGTGTGGGAAATGCCTTATTGGACACCGTTAACCTCTCCGCATCACTTCGGTCTCAATCTTGTCTTCGCTGATACCCACGCCGGCTTTGAGAAACGCAACCCTAAAGAAATCGACTGGTGGCGGTACCACAGCCGTCGTGGCTGGGAGGACAACGATCCAACGGGCATCAGACAATGACTCTCAAGCCGGCAGAGCCTCAGGCGAGGATTCTTTTGCGGTTCGGGTCATAGGGCGCCTGGAGATGTGCCGCGGCCGGAATCCTTTCGCCGTTGACATTGATCTCGTATCGACCCGAACGAACAAAGTCGGCGTCCACCCCCGCCGGGTTGTTGACGTAACCCATCGCGATGGCGCCCCCGACAGTATGACCGTAGGAACCGGAGGTGGTGTAGCCGACCGGTTCGCTGTCACGATAGATCGGTTCACCTCCCCAGAGCAGCGGTTCCGGATCCGCCAGGATGAAGATCGCAAGGCGCCGGTTCACGCCCGCTTTTTTCTGCTTCAGTAAAGCCTCGCGGCCTATGAATGGCTTGCACCAATCGATGGCGAAGGCGAGTCCTGCTTCGAGCGGTGTGTCGTCCGGTGAAAGTTCCGCGCCCCAGGCGCGATAACCCTTTTCCAGCCGCAGTGAATTGATCGCGTAGTGACCGGCGTCCGCGAGGCCGAGGTCCGCGCCGGCTTCCGTCAACGTTTCGTAAACCAGCGCGAGCTGCTCCATGGGCACGTGCAGTTCCCAGCCAAGTTCGCCGACGTAAGTGATGCGCACGGCGCGCACGGTCGCAAAACCGATGCTGATTTGCTGCGCCGTGCCGAAGGGGAACGAGCGGTTGGAGAGGCCGGCATCGGTCACGCGACTGAGGAGCGTGCGCGAGTTCGGGCCCATGACACCCAGCACGCCGAAGCTGGCGGTCACATCGAGCAGGCCGGCGTGCTCGTCGCGGTGAATGTTACGCGCGATCCAGTCAAAGTCGCGGACGGCCTGCGCGGTGCCGGAGACGATGTAGAATTCGTCGCGGGCCAGGCGAACGAGCGTCAGGTCGCTCTCAAAGCCGCCGCGTTCGTTGAACAGACCCGTGTAAACGGTCTTGCCAACCGCGACGTCAACGTTGTTGCCGCAAAGCCGCTGCAAAACGTTCATGGCGTCGCGACCTTTGAAGATAAATTTGGAGAAGCCGGTTTGATCGAAGATCGCGACCTTCTCCCGCGCGGCGTGATGTTCGGCGGCGTGATTGGCAAACCAGTTTTGGCGGCCGAACGAGTATTCCACATTTGGTTCTTCCGCGTAGCTGCCGACGTGAGGAGGTGGATTTTGATTGACCGAAGCTTTATCCGCCTCGTTACCTCGGCGGCTACTGCCGCGGGCGAACCAGTTCGGGCGCTCCCATCCATTCTTTGCGCCAAAGCAGGCGCCGCGCGCGGCGAGCCGGTCGTGCAACGGAGTTTTGCGCAGGCCGCGCCCGGTTTCAAATTCGCGGTTCGGCGTCGGCTGTCCCTCGACGATCCATTCCGCCAGGTATTTTCCAGCTCCGCCGGCGCTGGCGATGCCGACGGAATTAAAGCCGGCGGCGACAAAGAGATTTCGCAACTCCGGCGCTTCGCCCATAATGAAGTTGTTGTCGGGCGTGAAGCTTTCCGGCCCGTTGACGAACCTGGCGAACCTGCACCTTTCGAGCGCGGGAATGCGCCATCTGCCATTCTTCAGCGGCTCCGCAAATTTTTCCCAATCGGGTTCCAGGAGTTGAAAGGAGAAATTGTCCGGCACGCGCTCGACCACCCACGGTTTGGAAAAGGCCTGGAACGCGCCGAGCATGACTGCGTCGCCTTCACCGCGAAAGTAGATGCAAAAATCGGGGTCCCGGCCGACCGGCAATTCGTCAAACGCGCCCTCGATCGGCTCGGTGACGACGTAATGGTGTTCCACCGGGTAAAGCGGGATCGTGACGCCGCAGCGCAGGCCAAGTTCGCGGGTCCACATGCCGCCGGCGAGCACGACGTAATCCGCTTTGATCTCTACTGTAGCAGCCGAGGTAACGAGGCTCTGATCTTCGTCTCGCGCTTCGCGTTTCGCGTGCGCCATTGAATGGAGCCTCCATACGTCGGCTGCTACGGAATCGCTGAACTGAGCGTGCACGCCGACCGCGCGGCCATCGCGATGCAGCACGTCCAGCACCCGGACGTTTTCCAGCACCCTGACGCCGCGTGATTGCGCGCCCTTGGCCAACGCGACGGCAACTTCCCTGGGAATGACTTTCCCGTCGTGCGGCAGCCACGCCGCGCCGAGCACGTCGTCAATCCGAAGCAGCGGCCATTTTTCCCTGGCGATTTCGGGGTTGATCAAGTGCACTTCGACGCCGAACCATTCGGACATGGCAGCGGTGCGGCGCAGTTGAGATAAGCGATCTTTCGACCGCGCGACGATAAGGCTGCCCACCTGCTTCCAGCCGACCGGGTGGCCGGTTTCCTGTTCCAGACCGGCGTAAAGTCCGGCGCTGTATTTATTGATTTTGGTCATGCTATTGGTCGTGCGAAGACGACCAATCAGACCGGCAGCGTGCCAGGTGGTGCCGCCGGCCAGTTGGTTCTGCTCGAGCAGCACGACATCCTTCCAGCCCAGTTTGGCGAGGTGATACGCGACGCTGCAGCCAACAATGCCACCGCCGACGATGACGACTTTGGTTTCTTTGGGCGGAGCGCCGTTCATAACAGGAACGGAGTTTATGGGCGAGCCGCTGTTTCACAATGCCCTGTTTTGGGGAGTGACGGCGCGCGTGCTCCGTCGTACTATGCCGCCAGTTGATGGTTGTGGTGCGCAGAAGATTCTGCTATGGATCTTCCGGCTTGGACCGGGACGGGCAACCCTTTCGCGATGAACAAGAAGATCGTTAAGAATGGAATATGGGCCGGCACCGGACTGCTGGCTGTCGCCATCGTCGTGATGGGAATTTTTTTATTCCGCGCCGGAACGAAGGTTGTTCCGGGCGCGCCCGCTCCCGACGTTACGACGATCAGGGCGAAAGCCGAGGCGGGAAATGCCGCGGCGCAAAATGCACTCGGCGACTTGTGTGCGAAGGGCGAATGGGTCCCGCAAAGTTATGGCGAGGCCTTCAAATGGTACTACTCCGCTGCGGAGAAAGGGATTGCCGACGCGCAATACAACCTGGCTGTTTTGTATGAGACCGGACTGGGCGTCACGCGAGATGAGGCTGAGGCGGCGAAATGGCACCGGAAGGCGGCTGAACAACGACATAGCGGCGCCGAGTACAATCTGGCGGCGATGTATGCCACTGGGCGAGGTGTGCCTCGCGATGCGACGGAGGCGGCCAACCTTTACCGTCAGGCCGCCGAACAAGGGGATGCGTTGGCTCAGTACAACCTGGCACGGCGCTACGAGGTGGGTAAGGGCGTTCCGGTAGACCGGGTGGAGGCGTACAAATGGCACAAACTCGCTGCCCGTCGTGGAATTGAAGACGCCGTGAATGCGATGAACGATCTTAAAGGCCAAATGACGCGCGCAGAGATTTCTGAAGGGGAACGACGCTCCGGCGCGTTTATCGCCCCAAACCCCGCGCCGGCCTCGTCGAAGTGATCGCCGACTCTGCCGCTGGTGCGTCGGAGCCGCAACAGAGTGATCCATCTGAACTCAGCCACCGGGAACGCGGTCATTTTTGCAGATACTTCAGCACTGCTTCAGTGCGATTGTGAACGCCCAGCTTTTCGTAGATGTGTTTGAGGTGATTGTGGACCGTCCAGATGCTGATACTGAGGGCGCCGGCGATTTCCTTGTCTAAAAAACCTTTGCTCACGTAGTTCAGGATTTCCTGTTCGCGCGCCGTCAGGGCGGCCAGCCCAGGTGTTTCATCGCCGCCCAGGGTGAATCGGAACAGGCTTTGAAAATACTCCCGGATCTGACGCAAGACTTCCTTCGCCGAGAGCACTCGCTGGCGAAAGGCGCCGCGAATCGGCTCAAACAACTCAGCCGGCTTCCGACGCCGGAAAATGTAACCGGCGGTGACTCCGCTGAGCGTGATGAAGATCTGGTCGCTGTCCGGATAAACGCCGTACATGAAGGCGGGAAGATCCGGACGCCGGCCCTTTAACCGTTCGAGAAATTCAATCACCGGCATTTCCGGCAGGGCACGGTTGACGAGAACCATGTCCGGCAGCTCCTGCATGATGATATTTTGTGTTTCTTCCGCGCTCTTCAACGCGCCGGCGCACTCGAAACCGGGTTGCCGGCCCAGCCAGAAAACCAGCGTCCGGCGCACCTCCGCGTCCGCCTCAAGGACGACCACCTTCTTTCTCGTTCTCACCTGGCCGGCGGGTGGCAACAGGCCGGGAGAGGATCGGTCCGGAAATGTAAAGAGCGTGGTGTAAGTGCACGCCACGGGACTCGTGGACCAGAAAATGGCGACGGTTATCTCGCGGGGGAATTGTCGAAACGCCGCTTCCCATCCCTTCGTCAGAATCCTCCGGTAAATCTTCAAAGCTTCGGCTGCGGCGCGTTCCTCGTCATCGGTTCCGAGCGGAAAGTACTGATAGGTTCCGCCGTCCTCGATTCGCACCGTAAACTCCTTTATCGGCAGCAGCCGGGCGTCCCGGTATTTTGAATGGATCAAACGCTCCCGCCAGTAACGAGCGTCAGATTTCGGCAACTCGTCACGTCGCGAGTTGGGAAACCGCCTGGCCAATGACAAAGCGGCGTGTTCATGCGCTTGTGTTGCGGCGTCCCAGCCTTCCGTCCGGACGAGTTGGTAAATGGATTGCGCTTGCCTGGCTGCTTCGGCCCGGGACGGGGCGGCCAACGAAAACGTCAGCCGTTTTCCCCGGTGTTGAATTTTGACCGACCACTTTTTCACGCGAATAGCGCGGCCATCGCGCGTGTAAGTGTTCCGGAACACGCGGCGCCGCCAGAACGCGTCAGACTCGAGCGCTCGCGCAGAGGCGATCGCGCCCCGGGGGGAGTTTGGCTGCCGTTTGCTTGGACGTTGCTTGGACACTCTGATTGTTACAGAATGATCCATCGCGACCGATTACCAAGTCAATTCCGCGCGCCCTTTTCAATCCCGCAGCGACGAGCCTCGCTTGCGTTCGTGACGCGTTTCCGGAGATGTGGTCTCCCTGGATTTGGCCTTGGCAGCCCGATTTGACAAAAGCGGCGAACTGTTTTGGACGCGGTGACGGTTTGCGGGCACCTCGAACGCGCCTGGCGTTCCGCTTCGGTCGCCGCGTGACGGCAAGCAACGTTTGAGCAAACGTTCCGAGGTGTCTTCCAGTAACCTTCGGCTAAAACAGGCCATTGTAACGGGGCCTGGGTGCCATGCTACTCTTTACCCATAACGGTAACGTTGTTTGTTCGTCCGGGGAGAGAATCGATTTGGCTCCGGGTGAGTGAGAGGTTTGTCGGCGACAAAGGCGTTACAGTCAGAATTCCCGATGAATTCCTCAACCAGCGCGCCGCCGCACAAGCCGAAGGCCGTGCCGCGTCCGGTTGCCAGAGTTCCAACGAAGCCCGGCGCTTTCACTTTGATCGAACTGCTGGTCGTTATCGCGATCATTGCGATCCTGGCGGGTCTGCTGTTGCCCGCTTTGGCCAAAGCAAAGGAGCAAGGAAAGCGCGCCCGCTGCGTTGCCAACTTAAAGCAGATAGGCCTCGCGGCGGCCCTGTACGCCGACGACCATAACAATTCGTTCTTTTACGTGGGCAACGGCTCTGGCGCTGGCATTCCCAACGACGGGCAATGGACTTTGAATCCGAAAACGACTGCGACGTTGCCTCCGACCCATCCTTTGGCCTATTGGGGTATTGGTTATATGAATTATCTGGGAGGGAAGGATTATCAAGGGGGAGCAAAAGATATTCTCAATTGTCCGAGTGCCTTACAATTCCTCTCTCGGGACGGCTCCATTAAAAGTCAGTGACTACAAGAGCGCTCAAACCACCATATTCGCGCAAGACGCCGCCGAACAGAAAATGGAGGGACCGGACGACAGTTTGGGGCTTTTCCCCGGGAAGACGCAAATCCTGACGCAATGGGTTGGGCCGGGCGGATTAGGCCAGACCCTTTACAACGGCTACGACTTTACGTGGGAGTGGTATCGTCACAATAAGAGGTGCGAGACGCTTTGGGTGCCGGGCAACGTCTCGTCCATCCGCTTTAACGGACTGAACAAGGGAGTCGATTACCGCTGGTACACCGGGGACTTTCCAACGAACGAACCGGGTTTTTGAAGTTCAAATCCTGCCCATGCGCCTCTTGAAAGACCATCTTGCGATTGCACTGACGCTTCTCTGGTTGATCGCCTGCCTAGCCGGTAGTGGCTGTAACAAAGGCGCAAACAGGCCCCCGGAGGCACTCGCTCCCGAGCAGGTTGCCCCCACGCTTAACAGCGCGTTTAAGCAAGCCAGCCCGGAGATAAAACAGGCGGCGAACGAAGCGGTCTCCGCACTCCAGAACAAGGACGAACCACGAGCCTTCGTCCAGCTCCAGAATCTTTCAACCCAGTCGGACCTGACTGCGGAACAACGCCAGGCGGCGGTGCGTTCGATGATGTCCGTGCTGGCGCAGTTGCAAATAGCCGCCGCGAACGGAAACAAAGCGGCGGAGGACCTCCTCCAGGCGTATCGCTCGAGCAAATGAACCCGGTGCAGTCACATGCTCTGATCAGGCACAACACAATTTTGGCCGGTCCGGAATCAAACGCAACACTTCCCGCGCAGGGAACCCCTTAGTGACGCCTATGAAAATCAGAACCAACATCGCGAAGTATCTCACCCTTGTCGCCGTTTCTCTCGGCCTGACCGCCGAGTCGAAGTCGGCCATCACCAATGGCCTGGTCGTCCACCTCACGTTCGACAACGATTACAACGATTCTTCGGGCAACGGCAACAACGGCTCACCCCAAGGCACACCAGGTCCCTCGTTTGTGCCCGGAAAAATAGGCTCCGGCGCCGTTTCGGTGACAACGAAGAAAGACAGTTCGGAAATCGACTATGTGACGCTGGGGTATCCCAGCCAGTTGAAGTTCGGCGATTCCACGAGTTTCAGCGTCTCCTTCTGGGCCAACTACACCAACCAGGTCGATGATCCGCCGTTCATTTCCAACAAGGACTGGAACAGCAGCAACAACCGGGGTTGGGGGATATTCACTCAGGGTGGCGGCAATTACCGCATCAACGTGACCGGCGCTGGCGGCACCAAGATGAGCGACTCTTCCACGCCCGTTATCCGCGATGGCACTTGGCACCACATCGCGGTCACCTTCAGCCGCAGCGGCAGTGTTAACAGCTACGTGGACGGGAAACTGGCGACGACGGATCCGTTGCAGACGACCGGCACGATTGACACGGACGATCTCAGCCTCGCGGTCAATATCGGACAGGACGGGACCGGAGCGTACACGGATGGCGGCGGCGCCGAAATGGTCGGAGTGAAGATGGATGATTTGGGAATTTGGAACCGCCTGCTCAGCCCTTCGGAGGTCAGCGCCATTTACAGCTTCGGCAACAACGGGACGAACCTGGCCGACGTGCCTCTGGTTGATCCCTTCGTCAATTCAACCACCCCTGCGGCGTTGGCCGTCGATGTGCTCCCCAGCACGGTCATTTCCGCGACGATCAGCGACGGGCTGAACAAGGTCGCCACGAATACCATCCTGCTTTCCTTGAACGGAACTGCCGTGACCCCATCGATCACCAAAAACGGGGTCGATACGACAGTGCAGTTTATTCCGGCGAGTCGGCTTCCGGCCGCTTCGGCCAACACAGTGACGTTGATCTTCGCGAACAATGCCACGCCAGCAACTTCGTTTACGAACACCTGGGCGTTCACTGTCATCAACTACCACGTGATTCCGCCGGGGGCCGGCACACCTCCGGGTTCGGCAAACACCCCGGGGTTCAAGGCCAGGTCAGTTCAGGCCCGCATGGATGCCAATCTGCCCAATTCGATCGCGCGCCAGGAAGCGCAATTGGCCGGCACCTTGACCGATCCACAAACAGGCCAACCTTACGTCAACCATGCCACTCCCGGGCCAAACAGCGACGGCAGTTATAATATAGATGTAGTCAACTTCAACCTCGGCGGCGGCGATGCTGGAGGCATTCCCGGCGACGTGGATTTTCCAGGCGTTCCTGGCGATGAGTTCAG
>QHOP01000196.1 GCA_003219345.1 Verrucomicrobiota bacterium | reverse complement strand
AATTGGTTCCTTTGTCGCAATCGACCGTGCGAAATTCTGCTGACGAGGTCGTGAGTCGCCGTTAGTGGCTTCAATTCTTGGGGTCTGGCGTTTCGTTGAGGAGAGCGTCAAGGGCAAGCGGCTCCGTGACCATGTTTAGCCCGCCGTCCGGAGTCCTTGGCCACTGTTCTTTGGGGCGATCCTAATAAAGTTCGACGCCGTTTCCATCCGGGTCGCGCAGATATAGCGCCTCGCTCACGCCGTGGTCGGACGCCCCTTCAAGCTGGATTTCGGCTTCGATAAGTTTGCGCAAAGCATCCGCTAACTCTGCCCTCGTCGGATAGAGGATGGCGAGGTGGTAAAGTCCTGTGGCACGCGGCGGTGGCGGGAAACCACCAAGGCTTTGCCACGTGTTCAGCCCGATATGATGATGATAACCACCAGCCGAGAGAAACGCCGCTTGCTTCCCGTAGCGTTGCGTGAGTTCGAATCCCAGCACATCACGATAGAATGCAATTGCGCGTTCAAGGTCGGCAACCTTCAGATGCACGTGGCCGACTCGCACATCGGGATGGACTGCTTTCATCAGAATTTCTCCGGTTATTTGGGCTGCGTGTTCTTGCCGGGAGCGTCCTTGATGGCTTCGGCGTTGATTTCAATTTCGATTTCGTCACCGACGGCGGGGATGCCGCTCTCCAGCAAGTCATTGTATTTGATGCCGTAGTCTTTGCGATTCAGCTTCGTCTTCGCTTCGAGACCAACGCGGGTGTTGCCCCACGGGTCTTTGATTGGCTTGCTCAATCTCACGGGCAATCGCAGTTCCTTCGTGACGCCGCGCATTGTGAAGTCCGCAATCATCACAACCTCCTCTCCCTTTTGCTCAACGCGCTTCGTCTTGAACGTGATCGTCGGATATGTCGCGGCATCAAAGAAATCAGCCGTCCGCAAATGGTTATCGCGCTGGGCAACACCCGTATCGATGCTTTGCACTTGGATCGTCGCGGTCGCTTCCTTTAGTGCGTCGCCATCCATCACCACCTTACCCGCAAATTCCTTGAAACTCCCTTTGACATTGCTGATGCCGAAGTGCCGCGCGGAAAATCCGACGCGACTGTGCGCCGGATCGACAGTGTAGGAGTCAGCAGCGATTGCTTGCGCAATAAGTGCAACGGCTGCGACCATGGTAATGAGTGTCGTTTTGTATTTCATACGATTTCCTTTGTTGTTGAATTGGATCAAAACGCGAAGCAATCGCAGCCAAAACCCCAGAAATCGCTGTAGCGCGGAGCGGCAGCTTTGATTCCTGCGAGAAGTTGACGGGCGGCATGGAGACGACCGTGCGAATCGCATTCGGCAGTATGCTGGTGTTGCTGGACCGGGACGCCAGCGCGGGCGGCCTTGCGAATGTCCAGTGGCGCACCGTAACCGCCATAAACTTTTACGGGCGACCATTCAGGCAGCACCGGCAGTGGCGCAGGACCAAGGTCCTGAAATTCCTGAGCGCCGTAAACAATTTTCCCGCCAATGATCGTAAGAACGGATTCGATCCCCTTTATTCTTTCTTCGGGCACGGACATGAAATCTTCGGTAAGCGCGGCGACATCCGCCAGTTGGCGGGTGGCGATGGCGCCTTTCTTGCCGTTGTCCCCCGAGAACCAACTGCTGCCCTGGGTGTAGAGCCGCAAGGCTTCTTCCCGGCTCAGGCGATTTGCTTCCGGATACAGAGAGGCACCGCCAATGGTGTTGCCACTGACAAGCCAATAAAGGGACTGCCAGGGATTGTAACTGGCCACCCGCGTGGCGTCGGTGCCGGCACCCACGGGAATGCCCAGATCGAGCATCCGTCGAACCGGCGGGGTCCGCTCGGCGGCCTTCGAGCCGTAGCGATCGAGGAAGTATTCGCCCTGGAAAGCCATGCGGTCCTGGATGGCGATGCCTCCTCCCAACGCTTTGACTCGGTCAAGGCTGCGGTCCGAGATGGTTTCGCAATGATCGAAGAACCACCTGGTTCCCTCGAACGGAATTTCGCGGTTGACCTCTTCAAATACGTTTAACATGCGGCTGATGCTCTCGTCGTAGGTGGCGTGAAGGCGGAACGGCCATTTATTCGCGGCCAGCAGTGCGACAACCTCTTTCAAGTCCTTCTCCAGATTGGACGGAAGGTCGGGCCGGGGTTCCAAGAAATCTTCAAAATCCGCCGCCGAATAAACGAGCATTTCTCCGGCGCCGTTGCAACGATAGAAATCATCGCCCTTGCCTGGAGCCGTGAGTTTCATGCAACGGAGGAAATCCTCTTTCTCCTGCTTGGGTTTTTGCGTGAAGATATTGTAGGCCATGCGCACGGTCATCTCTCCGCGCTTGTGGAGTTCTTCGATGATCACATAGTCGTCCGGGTAGATTTGCGAGCCGCCGCCCGCGTCCACCAGGCTGGTGAGGCCAAGGCGGTTGAGCTCGCGCATGAAATGGCGCGAAGAGTTCATCTGCTGTTCAGGCGGCAGCTTGGGTTGCTTGCCGACGGTAGCGTAAAGAATGCCGGCATTGGGCCGGGCGATGAGGAGACCGGTGGGGTTGCCATTTGCGTCGCGCTGGATTTCACCCGCCGGTGGATTGGGAGTGTCTGTGGTGTAGCCGCAGGCCCGCAGCGCGGCTTTGTTCAACATACCGCGGCAATACAGATGCAGGACGAAGACCGGCGTTTCGGGAGAGACGGCGTTGATTTCATCAAGTGTAGGCATGCGCCGTTCTGCGAATTGAAACTCGCTCCAGCCGCCGATGACGCGGACCCATTGGCCTGGAGGTGTCCGCTGCGCCTGCTCTTTGAGCATACGCAAAGCGTCGGCGAGAGATGGAACACCGTCCCAGCGAAGTTCGAGGTTGTAGCTCAGGCCGCCGCGGATGATATGCATGTGGGAATCGTTTAGGCCTGGAATGAGGCGGCGCCCTTGCAAGTCAATCACTCGAGTCGCAGGGCCGCGAGAGTAGCTTTCCGCGTCGTCCACGCCGACGATGCGACCGTCTTTAATGGCGACGTTTTTTGCTTGAGGATATTTCGGATCGAGGGTGGTGATTTTACCGTTGTGGAGGATCAAGTCTGCGGATTGCGATGGTTTCATAATATTTCCCTTTGTTTTGTAAAGGCTGTTTCAGAATTTGTAAGTTGCCCAGGCGGAGCCATAATCCACGTCTTTGCCCGGGGGCGTCTGTTTCAAGTAATCTCCGGCGAAAAAGTGCGCATAGACCAAGGCCATGCTCAAATGGCGGTTTATTTCCCAGTCGAGGCGGGCCTGAGGCTGACTTCCAATGTAGTTCGCGTCGCTCTGCTGTCCGCTGCGGAGGAGGTTCACAGCTATTCCGTAGATTCCGTCCCTGGTGCTCTCGCGCCAGAAGAAATCCCAATCCGCGCTAAGTTTTATTTTGTGAGAGAAGTGCAATTCGATCGAGGGATGCAGGTCAATGATGTTGGCCGGTCCGATTAGATCGGTTTCGCTGAAGTACGCGCCTTTGGGGAACAGCGCACTGAAGGTTCCCAAGTCGGAGTCGCCGGGGTTGCCATCGCCACTGGCTACGTCCGCTTTTAGACCCAGGCGAGGAGTCAGGGGAGCGGATTTGAACGTGTAGCCCGTGTCCGAGGCAACCGTCCAAGCGTTGATGTCTCCCGTTCTAAAGCTGCCGAATTGGTAGACGGCTTCGAAATTGTAATCTAAACCTTTGGCTTCACCCCAAAGACGGGTCCCAATCGAGTGGCGTTCCTCCCGCCCGGAGCCTTGATTATAGGTCGCCTGGTCTCGTTCAATGCCAAAATAGTACAGGTCGATATGTCCTCCCGGAACCATCGGGAGCGGGTGGACTGCATAAGCTCCCCAAAATAGTCGCGATCGGTCAGAACTGTCGTCGAAAATGCCGGGGTTGGTTTCAACGGGCCGGGTCAGGAAACTGTCGATGTTCCAGCCACCAACCCGAAGGGTCGCTCTCGCACCGTCGAAACTCTGACGAACGTTGGGAGATTCGCGAACCGACACCAGCCGTGAGGAACCGAAGGTAAGCTCCTGACGCCCGAGTCTCAGCATAAGTGAGTTGTCGGTCGAGATGTGGCCGGTCACGTCGATGAAGGCCTGATTGAGATCGAAGTCGTCCCGGTCCGGCGGCCGCGCGCCGCCGTTACGTCCGTCTTCCAGGCCACTTTTCAACTGGGTAAAGAGGCGGACGTCAGGGCCAAGATGGAGGTCGGCATGGACCATGTAGCGCTGCAACAAATAGCCGTTGTTGTCCTGCGGACCTTTTCCCCAGTTGTAATTGGCAAAGTACTCATAACGCTCGCGCACTTCGCCACCGAGACTCAGATAGTAATCGGCCAGGTCATCGAACCGGATGTACTTGATGGGATCGAAAAAATCGTGCCTCCGCTCCGGGTCGCGCTGAGAACTGTAGTCTTCGTCGTAGCGGAGCTGTTTGTACGGTGGCGGAGATTGGAGGGCGGTGTCCGCGCCGCACGCAGTCGAATGGATGTTGAAGATCG
>QHOP01000195.1 GCA_003219345.1 Verrucomicrobiota bacterium | reverse complement strand
GCGGCCAAGGCAATTTCGGATGCGATTGAGAACGACCCCGAGACCGACGTGAAGAAGAAGGCGGTGTTCGCATTGAGTCAGCTGCCCAAAGACGAAGGCATTCCCAAACTCGTCCGCGTGGCGCGCGCCAATCGGAACCGGGAAGTGCGCAAAGACGCGATGTTCTGGCTGGGACAGTCGAACGATCCGCGCGCGTTGGCCTTTTTTGAGGAGGTGCTGACGCACTGACCGTCGGTGAATCAATCCGGCCTCTGGCGCGCGGGTGCGGATGAAATCCCCAAATTCCAGGTTCCAAAGTAGCTCCAAATCTCAAACTCCAACGCGGCGGCCCGGTAGCGGATTTTGGAACTTGGAGTTTGGAGTTTCTCTGGTTTCATCATTTTGACGATAGTCGCTCGCGATGAAACAGGGCCTGGTCCTGGACAAAGTCGTGCTGCTGGGCCGCACACTGGAAGAGTACCGACGCTGCTTTGCGCTCGATGTCGAAAAGCTTCGCGGCAAAGCGATCCTGGACGTCGCCGCCGGCGTCAGTTCGTTTTGCGCTGAAGCAAATCGTTTGGGCGTCAACGTCACGGCGTTCGATTCGATCTACGATTTGTCCGGGGACGAAATCCGGCGACGCTGCGAGCCTGATCTGGACCAGGTGACTCAGGCCATCGGCAATCTGAAGACTTATCGCTGGGATTTCTACCAATCGCCCGAGCTCCTGCGCCGATTTCGCGAAAGGGCGTATCGGACCTTTCTCGACGATTATCGGTCTGGGCAGGGAACGCGCTACGTGTCGGGCCGCCTGCCGAAGCTGCCTTTTCGCGATGGCCAATTTGATCTCACGCTCGTCTCTTATCTCCTCTTTGTTTACGAAGACCAGTTTGACTACGAGTTTCACAAACGGTCGTTGCTGGAGATCATGCGCGTGACTCGTGGCGAAGCGCGCCTTTATCCCGTCGTGACCTTCGAGGCGAGGCAATCCCAATATCTCGACCGATTGAAAGCGGACCCGGATATGCGCCACCTCGGATTCGAACAAGTGCAGACGGATTTCGAGTTTCTCTTGAATTCCAATTACTACCTGCGGATGACAATGACAGTTCGACGTGACGAGGGAACAGCAGTTTAATCTAAAGATTGATGCAAGATTTTCGCTACGCCGTTCGAATGCTGTTGAAGCATCCTGGCTCTACTTTGCTGGCCGTGCTCATTAAGCGGTTGATCGCGGTGAGCGAAGTGAACGTCAGGAGCGGTTTTCACTGGAACGTCTCTCCGCCCTTGTTTCACGAACTTGTCTCCCACACCAACCTGCTTGAGTCGCTAATCTATTACGACCAGGTGTCGGAGAAAAAAATTCAGGTGAACGAAAAGACGGTGAAGCTTCGGGGCGCGAAGGTGGCGCCGAACTTCTTCGGGTTTCTGCGAATCCGCCCGCTGGCCGGTCGCACCTTTTTGCCGGACGAAGGGGCAGAGGCAAGCCGCGTCATCATCCTCAGCCACGGTCTTTGGCAACAGCAGTTTGGAGGCGCTCCGGACCTGATTGGTAAAGCCATCAAGCTGGATGGAGACGCTTACACCGTCGTCGGGATCATGCCGCCGAACGTCCAGTTCCCCTTCGGGCCTGGACAAAGCCAGTTTTGGATTCCGTATATTTTTCCAGCCGAAGAATTGACCCGCGGTTGGGACCCGGAGGACGGCACGTGGCCGGTGATTGGCCGATTGCGGCAAGGCGTCGCTTTGAAAGAGCTTCAGGCCGTGCTCGACACGGTAGCCGCGCGTTGGCTAAAGGAGCTCCATCAGCCGAATCAGCGATGGAAGTTTCAGGTCTATCGATGGCGAGGAATCAGTCCCACGCTTGAAAAGACGCTCTGGAGCTTGCAGGCAATGGTCGGGGCATTGCTGGTGATCGCCTGTGCCAACGTCGGGAACCTTCTGCTTTCCCGCGCCTTTTCCCGGCGTGGTGAATTCGGCGTTCGCATGGCCATCGGCGCCGGGCGCTTGCGCATTGCCCGTCAATTGTTGGTTGAAAGTCTATCGCTGGCTGGATTGGCCGCCGCCCTGGGGGTGTTCTTCGCCTGGGGCGGCATCATTGCCCTGGACCAATTTTACCTGAGCGAGCTTCCGCGGATCAATGTGATTGGCGTGGATTGGCGTGTCCTTGGCGCTACCTGTCTGGTATCCGTAACTGCCGGTGTTTTTTTCGGCATCGCACCGGCGTGGCTGGCGGCACGGGTCAACGTAAACGAGTCGCTCAAGGAGACGGCGCAACAGCACAGTGGCGGTTTTCTGCAACGACTGTTTCATGATGGTCTCGTGGTGGTCCAGGTTTCCTTTGCCGTGGTTTTGTTGGCAGGCGCTGGAATGATGATTCACAGCGTGGTCAAGTTGTTGCGGGTGGATCCCGGATTGAATCCGAAGGGATTGTATTCTGTTCAGTATGATCCCAACCAGGTAACAACGGTGAAGTCCGACCTGGACGCGGCAATGCGCAGCGGGCTTTCGCTCAAAGACGCGCGCACTGAAGCAGCCCGACGGCAGGTCCGGCTGTGGGTGAACTGGCAGGACTTAATCCTGGAACGACTCCGCGCGATTCCCGGCATAGAGGCTGCCGCCGTGAAGGCCGAACCCGGAGGAGGCTATGGCTGTCAAGTCGAGGGACAAAACGATCTGGTGCAACTGGACCGGGGCGTCGTCAGCGTGAGAATGGGTGATTATTTTCGCACCGTTGGTGTTCCGCTGATAGCCGGAAGGTTGCTGACAAAAGACGATGGCGTGCCCGGCCAACAGACAGTCGTTGTCAACGAACGGCTGGCCAGTGAATGCTGGCCCGGGCAAAATCCGCTCGGCAAAAAGCTCAGGCCCCCCTCTCCTCCTCCGGGCGCCGGCTTTGAGACGGAACGTGTCGTCGTTGGTGTTGTCAAGAATATCAAAGACTATTGGAGGGAGGCTGAGGCGAGGCCGGTGTTTTACGAACCCTTCGAGCGAATGGCCCCCGAAGGAGAGACAGGTCTGTTCTTCAACATCGGAAATTACATATTTCGCAGCCGTCTGGATCCCGCTGTGCTGCGCGAACCGCTTATTCGTCTTGGTCACGAAATGTCGCCGGCAGTGGAGCTGATAGTCCTCAACTCGATTGAGGCCGACCTGTATCGCTCCACCGCCCCCCGCCGCGTCATGATGTGGCTGCTGATCACCATGGGAGGATTGGGCTTGCTGATGTCGGCGCTGGGTGTTTATGCAGTCATGGCCTACGCAGTCGCCCGTCGAACGCGCGAGATTGGCATCCGCATGGCCTTGGGAGCAGGACGCGGCCAGGTTCCGGAACCTGTTCCTCCGACACGGAGTGCGCCTGATTGTGAATGGGATGGTCCTGGGCGTTGTCGTGGCGATCACCGCAGGGCAATACATGGAAAGCCTGCTGTTTGGCGTAACTCCCACCGATCCCTGGGCGTTCGCCGGCATTGTGCTGATCCTTGCAGTTGCCGCCGGAGTCGCCTGCTGGCTGCCCGCACGGAGAGCGGCGAACGTCGATCCGATGGTGGCGCTGCGTTATGAATGATATCCGCTAAATCGTTGAACCGTTAAATCGTTAAAACGTGAAACGTGACGCGTGAATGACGAATGACAAATTCCGAATGACGAAAGAAATCTGAAATCCGAAGCGGCGACTCCGCGTGCATCGACAATTTCCTGGTCAATGATGCTTCGACATTCTTTCGACATTCGTGATTCGGATTTCGTCATTTTCCAAAGCCTCCGCAGCGTGGTTTGGAACTTGATGCTTGGGATTTCTTTGGCGCTTGGGGTTTGGGCCTTGGGAATTTGCCCTGCGACTGACGATTGACCACTGACAACGGCACACTCATTTGGCTTGTCGGCGAGCGCGGCTTTCTTCACCGTCTTCGAGAAAATCCATGCGCTCTCATCAGCAACTTTCGTTCATCACGTTGGTTTTCGCGCTGCTCGTTCCAGCGCTCCACGCCGAACGGGTCGTTGTGGTTGCCGGAGGAGGCAACGAAGCGACCGGCTTGGCCGCGCGTTGTCGTTTGCACGCTCCCTTCGGCATCGACTTCGACCACAGCGGAAATATGTTCATTGTTGAGATGGCCGGAGGTGAACGGGTGTTGAAAGTGGACAGATCTGGAATGCTAACGGTGATCGCAGGCACGGGCGAGAAAGGTGACAGTGGCGATGGCGGGCCCGCCGCCCAGGCGCAATTCAACGGCATGCACAGCCTCGCCGTCGGGCCGGGAGACGACATTTATATTGCCGATACGTGGAATAACCGCGTGCGACGAATCGATGCAAAAACCGGGAAGGTTTTCCCATTCGCTGGCACAGGCAGGAAAGGTTTCAGCGGCGATAGCGGCCCGGCAAACGCCGCCGAGTTCGGCAATGTTTATTGCGTCGCTTTCGACGCGCGAGGCGAAAACCTCTATCTGGCTGATCTCGACAATCACCGGATTCGGTCGGTGAACCTTAAGACTGGAATCGTAACGACCGTGGCCGGGAACGGCGAAAAAGGCGTCCCGTTAGACGGCGCCGAAGCGACTCAAGCGCCGTTGGTGGACCCGCGAGCGGTAGCGGTGGATTCTCAGGGCGCTCTCTACATTCTGGAACGGAGCGGGCACGCGCTGAGGGTGGTGGACCGGGACGGAAAAATCCGCACGGTGGCCGGGACAGGCCACAAAGGCCTCGACGGCGACAGTGGCGAAGCGCTCAGAGCAAGTTTCAATGAACCAAAGCACTTGTGCATCGATGGCAGCGACAATGTGATTATTGCCGACACCGATAACCATGTTATTCGCAAATATCTGCCGAAGGAAAACCGGATCGTTCGCGTAGCTGGCAGCGGCAAAAGCGGCGCAGGCGGCGTGGGTGGACCTGCGAGCGCAGTCGAGCTCAATCAGCCGCACGGGATTCATGTGGACAAGTCGGGCGCACTCTACATCGCCGACAGCTTGAACAACCGCGTGCTGAAGATCGAACCCTGATTCATCCCGAATTCATAATCGCCCGGCCTTGGCGAGTGGACAGCGATCATCGAGGGCAGCGGCAGCGTCTGGAACAGCCTTCATGGTGACAGTGCAACTCGCGACGGTCTTTTGAAAACCACGACACGGTTCGTGTTGGTGCCTTTGAAGTTGTTGTCAACGCCCCAACAATTGGCCGTCTTCGTGAATTTTTGATCGTTGATGAGCACCAGCAGCGGTTCCAAGCCTGCCTCGACGCCGCACGGCAGGACGGCTTCCTCGAGCCGGACCTTGCCGCCGCGAACTTCGCCGACCTCAAACGCAAGATGCCCCCCCGGCCGCAGGACACGAAACGATTCCCGGAAGATATCCGTCATCGCCTTCTGCCAGTCTTCCAATCGACCCGGAACAGTCAGCTTCACCGAAGCCGGGTCAACGCCGATGAACCAACATCGCAACCAATTGTCACTCGCGTAATCGACAAC
Source organism: Verrucomicrobiota bacterium (assembly GCA_003219345.1). GTDB lineage: Bacteria > Verrucomicrobiota > Verrucomicrobiia > Limisphaerales > AV2 > AV2. The sequence continues at coordinate 253 of QHOP01000195.1, read as the reverse complement.
ATCGAGGAAAGGCGGCGAAGTCACGATGAGGGCAACGGTTTCGCTCCCCATCTCCGGGACGGCGGCCGAATGCTTCGTCAACAAACAAGCGCTGCCGCTCACCTGTGCGAGAGTCTTCCGGGTGGCCTGGTCGCAGTCAGAGAGCAGTTGTCGCGTTTTCCGAAAAATGATGTCGGGCACGTTCCTTCTCGGCGGTTTTTGACCACGGCTCTCGTTGATCTTTTTCTGGGCCTTGACCGAAACGGCCTGATTG
>QHOP01000083.1 GCA_003219345.1 Verrucomicrobiota bacterium | reverse complement strand
TTGATCTTGCATGTCTTCGACGTTTCAGAGCCCTTCACGCGCGAGGACGAAGCTTACCTGGCGCAGTTCGCACACAAGAAACGGCTCATCGTGCGGAACAAAGTGGATTTGCCGATGAAACTGGCGCTGCCCCTCACCCTGTCCCTCTCCCCATCCGATGGGGAGAGGGTGGCCGAAGGCCGGGTGAGGGGCGATCCTGACGAGATCAATGCGACTCGCGTCGTGGATGTTTGCGCGTTGACTGGTCAAGGAATCGAGCCGTTGAAGGATGCGATCAAAGATTTGGTCTGGTCCGGCGAGATCAAAGCCGAGATGTTGCAGGTGATGATCAACTCGCGGCACCAGGACGCGCTAAGACGCGCCCGCGAGGCAACGCTGCGAACCATCGAGGCGTTCCGTACCGATTTGACGTTGGAACTGGTCGCCTTGGATTTGCGGATAGCGGTGAACGCCGTTGGCGAGATAGTCGGCAAAACGACGACGGAGGATTTACTTGATTCGATCTTCAGCCAGTTCTGCATCGGCAAATAGGAACAGGGCGGCGGGCCATGAATTCTACGGATTATACTCGTTGCCAAAAGTAATTCCAAAGAATGCCGTGCGGGCACTCTCCTCACCCGGCTAAAGCCACTCTCTCCCCTCATCCGATGAGGGGAGAGGGAAGGGTGAGGGGAGTCGTTGGACATTCGAGAATCGGTTTCATTTCGGAAATTTCTTTTGGGAATTGCTCTAGCGCCAACGCGGAAATCGGCCTTCCAGTTCGCGATTACTTCTTCTTAAACAAATCGCCGAGGTTCTTGGTGGCCTTGTTGAGACTTTCAGTTGACCCTTTGCCGGCATTCTTGAGCAGATCGGCAGCGCCCTTCTTGCCCAGATCGGCGACCGCTTTTTCAGCCGCGGGAATAGATGCCTGCAACATTTCCTTGAGAACTTTCGCCGTCAGTTCCGCTGCCGTGATGCCGTCGGGCCCGGTGCCCAGATTCGTTAGATGGATCTCCGGCAGGGACACGGTCGCCGACCTGCCTCCCAGGACGCTCAGATCCACACTCAGGTTGATTTTGCCACCGCTGATGACGAAGTCGTCCACCTGGAGTTTCTTCGATGCCGCTTTGCTTGGCGAGGCAGTGCTGGTCTTTTCCGATCCGCCCGTGGCCGCCTGAACATTGTCCAGAAGCCTGCTTAGATTGTTTCCTTTCAAGCCGCCTTCAAAAGTAATCTCCGGCGATTCCACACGCACTTCTTTGACGTGGACTTTGTCGGAGAAAACGGACCTCGGCGCCACGCCGAGGCTGACCGCGCCCACCTTGATGGCCGATGCGGTCTTGAAACCTTCCGGGTTGCCGACCAACAAGCCTTTCAACCTGCCGGAACCGGAAAGCAGCGAGAGCGTCGCGCTGTCGAGTTTGATTTCGGTCCCAGTGATTTGAGGGCCGACGGTCTCGACGCCCTTTTTGACAAGGGACCCGAGGCAATAGATGCTCACCCCAACAGCCACAACGAACAGAACGAGGACAACAAGGACAACCCGGATGATCAGTTTTTTCATAAGCAGGACGAGTGTTTGAAATTACAGCGGCAAGCCAATCACCATCAACTTCGTCGAACCATCATGGAGCCGCGCAGATTTGTAAAGAGCGCGATTCGACGCCCGATCACCCTTCCCCATGCCCCCTCACCCCGTCCCTCTCCCCCTCCGAGGGGGAGAGGGTGCCCGCGAAGGGCGGGTGAGGGGGATGGTTCATGGCTTCGATGTGCGAAATTTTCCGGGGAACCTTTCCGGAGCCGTCCGAATTAAGAAAACTTACGGCTTTGACTTCGCGAACGTTTTTCGCCACGTTCCCTCGCTTGGAAAAGAAGTCTTGAAGGTAATTGTGCGTGGCTGGTAAATCCAGCCGGTCGTGGCCATGGCAAAAGCGTTGATCATTGCCGAGAAACCGTCCGTCGCCAGCGATATCGCCAAGGCGCTCGGCGGGTTCAAAAAGCAGGACGATTACTACGAGAGCGAGCGTTACGTGCTCTCGTCGGCGGTGGGCCACCTGCTCGGACTCGCCGTTCCGGAAGGGCACGAAGTCAAACGCGGCAAATGGACCTTCGCCCATTTGCCGGTCATCCCGCCCCATTTCGACTTGAAGCCCATCGAGAAAAATGAGGCGCGCCTGAAGCTGCTCGTCAAGCTCATCAAACGCAAGGACGTCGATGCCCTGATCAACGCCTGCGACGCCGGGCGGGAAGGGGAATTGATTTTCCGCTACATCGTTCGCCACGCTCGAACCACTAAGCCCATCCAGCGCCTCTGGCTGCAATCCATGACGCCCGCGGCGATTCGCGAGGGATTCGCTGCGTTGCGCGATGATGCGTCGATGCGGCCGCTGGCGGATGCCGCGGTCTGCCGTTCGGAGTCCGATTGGCTCGTCGGCATCAACGGCACGCGGGCGATGACGGCGTTCAACTCGAAGACGGGAGGATTTCATCTCACGACCGTTGGCCGCGTGCAGACGCCGACGCTCGCCATCGTCGTCGAGCGCGAGGAACGGATCAAAGCTTTTGTTCCGAAGGACTACTGGGAAATCCACGGAACGTTCGACGCGAAGGCAGGCGCCTATCCCGGGCGCTGGTTCGACGAGAGTTTCTCCCGGGACAAAGAGGGCGACACCGACCTGAAGCCGGAGCGGGTTTGGGAGCTGCGCCGCGCCGAGGCGATCCGCGATCGATGTCTCGGCCGGCCGGGAGTCGTCAGCGAAGAAAGCAAACCAACGACCCAGGCCGCGCCGCCGCTCTATGACTTGACCAGCCTGCAACGTGAGGCCAACGGGCGCTTTGGTTTTTCGGCGAGCCGCACCTTGCAAATTGCGCAGGCGCTTTACGAACGGCACAAGGTCATCACCTACCCGCGCACTGATTCGCGGGCGTTGCCGGAGGATTACATCGAAACCGTGAAACAGACGCTGAAATCCCTGGCGGCAACGCCATACGGCACGTTCGCCGGCAAGATTTTGAAAGAAGACTGGGTAAAACCGAACAAACGGATTTTCAACAACGCCAAAGTTTCCGACCACTTCGCCATCATCCCCACGTCACTGGCACCAAAACATCTGCATGACGACGAAGCCAAACTTTATGACATGGTGGCGAAGCGCTTTCTGGCCATCTTCTATCCGGCGGCGGAATTCCTGGTCACGACACGCATCACCCGGGTGGAGGGCGAGCCGTTCAAGAGCGAAGGCAAGGTGATGGTCAAGGCCGGGTGGATGGAAGTTTACGGCCGGGAGGCGCAGAGCGACGATACGCCGAGTCTGGTGCCGGTCGAGCCGAATGAAACGGTCAGGACCAGCGCCATCGAAGTCATCGCCAATCAGACCAAACCGCCGGCGCGCTTCACCGAAGCCACGCTGCTCAGCGCGATGGAAGGGGCGGGCAAACTGGTCGAGGACGAGGAGCTCCGCGAGGCGATGAGCGAGAAAGGCCTCGGCACACCGGCCACGCGCTCGTCCGTCATCGAAGGTTTGATTTATGAAAAATATATCCTGCGCGCGGGACGGGAACTGCAGCCGACCGCCAAGGCCTTCTCCCTCATGGCGCTGCTGCGCGGCCTCAGCATTCCAGAACTGATTTCGCCGGAGCTGACGGGCGACTGGGAGTTCAAGCTCAAGCAGATGGAGCGTGGCCGGCTGCGACGCGACGAGTTCATGAAGGAAATCGCCGCGATGACACGCGACATCGTGAAGAAGGCCAAGGCGCTCGAGCACGATACGATTCCGGGGGACTTCGGTGAGTTGAAGGTGCCGTGTCCGAAATGCGGCGGCGTCATCAAGGAAACCTACAAAAAGTTTCAATGCTCGAACGAGAAGTGCGACTTTGCGCTTTGGAAAATCGCGGCCGGGCGGCAGTTTGAGCCGCAGGAAATCGAGGAACTGATCACCCGGCGCACGGTCGGGCCGCTGCAAGGGTTTCGCAGCAAGCTGGGCCGGCCGTTCGCCGCGATCATCAAACTGACGGACGAACTCAAACCGGAGTTTGACTTCGGGCAGGAGGAAAAGAACGCGGCCGGCGAGGTGGCGGAAGTGGACTTCACCGGCCAGGAGCCGCTCGGCAAATGCCCCAAGTGCGGCGCGCGCGTGTTCGAGAGCGGGATGAGCTACGTCTGCGAGAAATCGACCGGCGCGGCGAAGACGTGCGATTTTCGTTCGGGGAAAATCATTTTGCAACAGACGGTGGAGCGCGCGCAGATGACCAGACTGCTGGCGACCGGCAAGACCGAACTGTTGCCAAAATTCATTTCCAAAAAGGGGCGACCTTTTGCGGCTTACCTCGTCGTCGGGGAAGGCGGCAAGGTGGGTTTCGAGTTCGAGCCGCGCAAAACCAAAGGCAAAACGGGCGCGGCCACGACCGGCAAGCCCAAGGAGCCGACGCCAAAACTCGATTTCCGTGGAAAGGAACCGCTGGGTAAATGCCCGCGGTGCGGCTCGCGCGTGTTTGAGAGCGAAGGAGATTATCTCTGCGAGAAATCGCAGGCCGACAGAAAACCGTGCAAGTTCAAAACCGGCAAGACGATCCTGCAGCGGCCATTCGAACGTGAGCAGGTCGTCAAACTGCTGACCACCGGCAAGACCGACTTGCTCGAAAAATTCATCTCCAAAACCGGCCGGCCATTCGCCGCCTGGCTTGTGCTCGGGGAGAACGGCAAGGTCACGTTCGAATTTCCGCCGCGCGATGGCGAAACCGCAGAGGTGAAGTCGTAGAAGGTTCGACGACGTTTTCCGAGTCTGCCGAACGAGCGTCAGAGCTGACGCAGCTGTATTGAAAGCATGAGCTCGCCAGAGTCTCGCGCCACGGTTTACGAAGTCCACGACAAATGGATTCAGAAATTTCTCGCGCACCTGGCCGCGGACCGCGGCGCATCGGTTTACACACAGCGAAATTATCGGCAGGCGTTGAGCGAGTTCTTCCGCTGGCATCGGCAGGAACGCCGGCAGCCGCCTGCGTGGGACACGTTACAGCGCGATGATTTTCGCAGTTACCTGCGCTTTCTCGGCCGCGGCAACCTGAGCCGTGCGGCTATTCAACTTCGCTTCTGCGCGTTGCGGTCGTTCTACAAATTTTTGATTCGGCGCGGCGGCGTCAGTTCATCTCCAATCAAGAATCTCGCGCTCCCAAAAATGGAAAAGCGACTGCCGAAGTTCCTGACCGCGCAGCAAATGCTCGATCTGCTCAACGCGCCGTTGAAGGAGTTGGCTGCATCGAAGCAAAACTCCGGGACGGAGATTGACGAGGCGCTGTTTCTTCGCGACGTGGCGATTCTTGAGACCATTTATTCCTGCGGCCTGCGCATCAGCGAATTGTGCGCTCTGGTGGCTGAAGACATCCATTGGGGCGAACAGATGGTTCGGGTTCGCGGCAAAGGGAAAAAGGAGCGGCTGGTGCCCATTGGCGCTCCGGCCCTGGCTGCGATTCAAAATTACTGGAATAAACTGGCGCAGCCGCCGTCCGGTGATCTGCCGGTGTTTTTTGCCAACACCGGGAAGCTCAAGCCGATGTATCCGCGCCTGGTGCAACTGCGGTTGAAACGCTATCTGGAGACCGCTGAACTCGACCCGCACCTGACGCCGCACAAGCTCCGCCACAGTTATGCCACGCACCTGCTCGACGCCGGCGCCGACCTGCGCAGCGTGCAGGAATTGCTCGGCCACGCGCATCTGGTCACCACGCAGGTTTACACGCACCTGACCACGGACCGGTTGAAAAAGACATACGACAAGGCGCATCCCAGAGCCTGACCTCACGTCCTGCGTTTCACCGTTGCATTAGTGGTGTCGCCGAAGCACTTTAAGGTCATGCGAGCCACGATTCGCGATGTCATTTCTGCTCGAACAAGGATCTCACACCTGGCAGTTCTTGTTTTAAGCTTCGCGTTTTGCCTTTTGCTGATCGGCTGTGCCAGCACGAAGATTGATTGGAACAGCCGGGTTGGTGTTTACACCTACGACCAGGCAGTCACGGAACTGGGCCCGCCGGACAAATACGCCAAATTGACGGACGGCACAGTCGTCACAGAATGGATGACGCGGCGAGGATATTCGGCGGGTTCTGTCAGCACGTTCTACGGGTATGGTTATCCTTATTACTTCCATCCCTGGCCCTACTATTATTACGAACCGCCTTCGCCGGATTATTTTATCCGACTCACTTTCGGACCGGATGGCAAGCTACAGTCCTGGAAACGGGTGGCGCGTTGACTTGAGCATTCGCTAAAATATACTGCCTGCATGGCCGCAACCGAGAAACAAGCCGCAAAACAGAAGTTCATCGATTTTCTGGGACAAAGAAACTTACGGCTCACTTCGCAGCGGCAGGCCATCATCGACAGCGTTTTCAGCACCGACGAACATTTCACTGCCGAGCAATTGCTCGAATGGTCGCGGCGGCGGGACAAATCGGTTTCCCGCGCGACGGTTTATCGCACTTTGCCGCTGCTGACGGAGAGCGGACTGGTACGGGAGATGGATTTCGGCAAGGACTACAAATTCTACGATCCGAACTACGCCGACCATCCCAACCATAGCCACATCATCTGCCAGGATTGTGAAAGAATCGTCGAGTTCGAGAGCGATAAAATCGAGCGGCTCGAAAATGAAATCAGTCATCGGCTCGGCTTTGAAGTGAAATCGCAGCGATTGCAGATTACCGGACGTTGCCAGGAGTTGAAGAAGCTTGGCGCTTGCAGGAAGAAGGGTTGCTGAGTCATGGAGGGGCCACTCGACCCGGCGACGCGGCCTTCGCGCCTGCCCGCGCTCACGCACATCACCGTGGTTCTGCTTTTATCCCTGAGTTTCATTTCCGGCCTGGGAGTGTGGTGCGGCGAAATCCTCCAGGCCCGGAGCCTGGAAACGCCAGCCTGGCTTCACAGCTCCTTGATCTACGGCGTGCGCTACGGTCACATTTTGAATCCGCGCACCGGTTATCCGATCCAGGGCGTCGCCGCCTGCACCGTCATCGCTCCCACGTGCATGGAATCCGATGCGATGGCCACCGCGTGTTTGGTTTACGGCGTGGAAAAGAGCCTGGCGAAATTTGGCGGGCGCTATCCAATGCGTTTTACCCTGATGCCGACAAATTCTCTCGACCAGATTTGGCCACTCCGCCAGACGATCACCTTTGGCGCTGAAAGATGAAAACGGGGGTCAATTGCCCGGGGTGACCTTGCGGCTGGCCGCGGCTTGGATCCGAGTCACATCCGCGTTGTTCGGTGAGGCGACTGCCAGAGGCAGCAACTGACCGAACTTATGTGCAGGCATTGTTCGCCCGTCACGCCAGCGCCAGGTCTCGGTGTGACCGTCTGCAAACGAGAGATTGGCTCCCCGGTTGTGCCAGTCTGCCGGATAATCCACAATGGTGTAGCGGCTCGGCTGCAACGGATCGAATCCCCCCATGTCGATCTGCAGCACTCCGTCGTTGATGCCGTCCTCGCGTTCATCGATGAACACGAAGGCGTGCGAAGGGCTTGGGTTCACAAATTCGGAGATTTTCTTGAACTGTCTATAACCGGAGGTGTACGGTAGCGCGCGTTCTCCCACATATCCATTCATCGAAACGCTGCGCACGCGCGGAGCGCCGGTTCGACCTCTGCTCAGGCTTGTGTCGGCCGGGCACTTGAAAACCGATGCATCTCGGCGAAGATAGGCCGCCAGGGGCGAGTAGGTGGTAAGGTAAACCGTGTTTGTGTTAGCTCCCAAAGGCGAGCCGCCGTTGAAATCGAACCAACCCAACACCCAGGTCCGGTTGCTGTTCGCGAGAACCGAAACGTCTCCCCCATCCAGGTTGCCCACCAATCTCTCGCCATTCGCGTCGGCATACAATTGCCAGGCGCGCACCAGTTGCCGGTGATTATTCAGGCAGCTTGCGCTTTGACCTTTGCCCCGGATGGTGGCTGCGGAGGGTAGTTGCAGCATGTTCAGGAGGATAACCACCGCCAAGACTGTGATTAGATCGGTAAAAGTGAAAGCCCTCTCTCTCTGGCTTTGGCCATTTAATCCGTAAGGTTCCGCTACACGCATAACTCGCTCCTTCTATGGTTTCAACCTACTGAGCGCACGATAAGCTTCTTGGGTCTCGCGACAACGCTGTTTTTCAGATCGTTTGACAGCATCGCAAATGCCACGTCGTCCCCAAAGACGGTATCCAGCCCCGTAGAAGACGGTCACGCGCCCACGGTCCTCCCTTGATCCGGGCATGCGTGAATTTCACGCACCTTGCGTGGAATTCACGCATTCAAGGTATGAGCGAAGGTAGGTATCCACCCCATGCTCAGCCGGAAAATGCCCATGAAAATCGGATGGGCGGGGACCCGTTCAGTCATACTGCCGCCCCGCATGTGGACTTCGGCAGCGTGGTAGGAGGTCGTTACGATGGGATCGCGTGGCACGTATTTTGCGAACGCAAGGCAAGTCAAAATCAAAAACTCCACATGAAATAATGGCATGATCGTACTGATCAAATGCAGCCAAAAGGAGGTAACGTGAAGCACTTACCATTGTTGCAGTTCGTTGGAGGGTGCCTCGGTCTGGCCTGGGCCGCGACCGTCGAAATCCATGCCGCTTCGACCGTCCAGGCGATTTCGCTGGCCGACTCTTCGCTCCCCGTTGCCGCCGGAGGGAACAGCGATTCTTCCGACTCCGTCATCAGCTCCGATGGGCGCTTTGTTCTTTTCCTCAGCTCGGCCAACAATCTGGTCACGAACGATGACAATGGAAAGTTTGTGGATGTTTTTCTCCGCGACCGCACGAACGGCGTGACTACCCTGGTGAGCGTGAACCAGACAGGTGTCGGGGGCGGCAATGGAAATTCTGTCTCACCAGCTGCCTCGACCAACGGCCGATATGTCGTCTTCGAGAGCGAGGCGAGCAATCTGGTCGCCAACGACACCAACGGCGTCAGCGACGTGTTCATGCGCGACCTGCAAACTGGAACAACAACGTTGGTCAGCGTGAACAGTGCCGGCGCCGGCGGCAACGGCGCCTCCACCAGTCCACTGATCAGCCCGGATGGCCGTTACGTCGCCTTCGTCAGCGCCGCGGGCAACCTCGTCGCCAACGACACAAACAACGCGAACGACATTTTCGTCCGCGACCTCCAGAACAACACCACAACCCTGGTGAGCGTGAGCATGGATGGCGCAACGAGCGGCAATGGCGGTTCGGATTGGCCCACGATGACGCCGGACGGACGTTGGGTTGCTTTCGTGAGCAAGGCCACCAACCTGGTCGCCGGCGCATCAAACAACCTGGGGGACATTTACGCGCGCGACCTGGTCTCCGGAACGACCATCTGGGTCGGCACCAACGTCGCTGCGATTATGAGTGGAGTGAATTCCCAAAGCCATCCGATCAACTCCTACAATCCGGTCGTCAGCGATAATGGAAATTACGTTGCCTTCAAAAGCATTGGCGCCGCGCTGCTCGTCCTGCGTCACAACCTGCAAACCGGCGCGACGGATCTGGTAAGCACCAACACCGTCGGCAACACACTCGGATTCGATGACCCTTCAGGCCCGGACATGACACCGGATGGACGGTTCATCGCGTTCACGGAGGCCAGGGGCGCCGGAGGAACGGGGTTGACGGACGTTTACCTGTGGGACGCGCAAAACGCAACCAAGTCTTTGGTCAGCGCCAATCTCAGCGGCGCAATCAGTTCCAACGCCTTTTCTGACACGCCTGCCGTGAGCGCCGACGGCCGGTTCGTTGCGTTCGTCAGCGACGCTTCCGACCTTGTGACGAACGCCGCCGATGGGAGCTACCAGGTCTATTTGCGCGACGTGTTGAACGGCACCACGAAACTGGTCAGCGCCGACACCAGCGGCGGCGTTTCCGGCGACACGGGTGGCGCTATTCCAACGATGACAGCGGACGGACGCTCCGTGGCTTTCGACAGTTTTGATGGCGATTATGTGGCCAACGACAACAACAACGCTTACGACGTGTTTGTGCGGGACACGACGACGGACACTGCGGAGCTGATTTCGCAAGCCGCGCCCACATTACAATCGCTCACCGCTGACGGTTTGAGTTCCGTCGGCGCCAGTACCGTCAGCGCAGACGGACGCTATGTCGTTTTTACCAGCATGGCAGACAATGTGGTGACGAATGACACGAACGGTAGCCAGGACGTTTTTGTTCGCGATTTGCAGAGCGGCACAAACGTTCTGGTGAGCGTGAACAGCGCGGGCACAGGCAGCGCCAACGGTTTCTCAGGAAGCCCGGCCATCAGCGCGGATGGCCGATTTGTCGCGTTTGTGAGCGACGCCGGTGATCTTACTCCTGACCAAACGAACCGCACGGACAACATCTACCTGCGAGACCTGCAAAGCGGGACGACTCAGTTGGTCAGCGTCAGCACGAATGGCACTGGCGGCAACGCCGCCTCTTCGGCGCCGGCGATCGGTTCGGGCGGACGTTATGTGGCTTTTATCAGTCAGGCCAGCAACCTGGTTCCTAACGATTTTAACAACAGCAGCGACGTTTTCCGGCGTGATCTGCAAACGGGCACGACCGTCTCCGTGACTCCAGCCGGCAGAGCTTTGGCGTTTTCGATGAGCGCGGATGTCCGTCGCGTCGCATGCCTCGCCGGTTTGCCCCCGAAGATGCTGGTCTGGGATTCGCCATCACAAACCGTTGTTTATTCCAACGCGACGGCATCGATGGAACCAATTGTCGGGGCACGACCTGAAATCGAACATCGACCTGACCATCGGCACGACAGTTCCATTCGGCAAAATGTCACCACAGATCAGCTCCAATGGCCGGTTCATCGTGTACGTCAGCGGCGCGTCGAACGTAGTTGCCAACGACACAAATAACACGACGGACGTGTTCCTTTACGATCTGCAGACTGCCACCACAACCCTGACCAGCTTCAACCACGACCGGACCGGCAGCGGCAGCGGTCCGTCCGACTCGCCCTCCATCAGCGCCGATGGCCGGTTCGTGACTTACCGGAGTTCCGCCGACGATTTGGCGGCCGGCGACAACAACGGCCAGCCGGACGTGTTCGTGTTCGACCGGCTGACCGGCACCAACACGCTGGTGAGCGTAAATCAAAGCGGCACGGCCTCCGGCAATGATCGTTCCACCGGACCGACGATCAGCACCGACGGCACCACGATCGTCTTCCGCAGCGTGGCCTCCGACCTGATCACGGGCGACTTCAACAACACGCAGGATGTTTTCTTTTTCCACGTTCCAACGTACCCGATGGACGCGACTTCCAAATTCAGCGCGCGGGCCAGCGTGTTGCCTGACGCCAATCAAGTCGCGATTACCTGGGATGCGGTGCCGGGCTGGAGTTATCAAGTGCAGTACAAGACTGACTTGAGCGAGACGAATTGGAGCGACCTTCCTGGAGGCGTGGCAGTTAACGGTTCGCGGGCCGCAGGTATGGACAACACCGTGAGCGGGTCCAGCCAGCGATTCTACCGGGTCAAGCTGGTTGAATAGCGCGTAAGAGAGTGGCGGGTTATCCTTTTCCTGCCCCTCCCTGAAGTTTGGCAGCGGAATTGCTATTTTTGGAAGTGTCCAAGGAGGTAGTTGGGAACTGGGCTGAGGAGGGTGGCGGCGAAGACGCCATCCTCCTTTTTTCCGAGTCATTGCACCGGGTTCGCCCGACCCTTGGAGCCCGGGCGCAACTCGGCACCACCATCAAGCTGATCTGCGCACTTATTTCCCTCACCCGGCCTGGAGGCCACCCTCTCCCCATCGGATGGGGAGAGGGACAGGGTGAGGGGTCTTCAGAAATCTTGCATACGTGACTCGATATGGTGGCAGTGCCAAGTTGCGCCCGGATCGCCCTTTCCCGCGTGACTTTCCTGGTTGTTCGTCCCAGATTCAGGCGCGAACGGCAGAATGAAAACGAGTTTCCCGGTCTCACGCAGTGGAAGGTTTCTCGGCGCGCCCGGCGCCGATGTCACTCATTTCACCGAGTCCGTTTCGTTCGACTGGCGGCTCTGGCGGCACGACATTCTCGGCTCCATCGCGCACGCCACGATGCTCAGGAAAATCGCCGTGCTCACCCGGGAGGAACAAATGGCCATCGTCAAAGGACTGGACGACATCGGCCAGGAGATCGCCGACGGAAAGTTTCAATGGCAACCGGAACTGGAAGACGTCCACATGAACATCGAGGCGGAATTGACGCGGCGCGTGCCCGCCGGTGCGAAGCTGCACACTGCCCGCTCACGCAACGACCAGGTGGCGCTCGATATGCGGATGTGGCTGCGCGACGAAATCTTTGAACTCGCGCAGGAAATTCGCTCGCTGCAAAGCGCGCTGGTCAGACTTGGCGAACAAAACGCCCGCGTGCTGATACCCGGCTATACGCACCTGCAGCGGGCGCAGCCGGTTTATTTCGCGCATCATTTGCTCGCCTACGTGGAAATGTTGGAACGCGACCGCGAGCGGTTAAAGGATGGTTTCAAACGCGTGAATGTTTGTCCGTTGGGCAGCGGAGCGAACGCCGGCTCCACCTTGCCGCTTGACCGTGAGTTGGTGGCGCGGTTGCTCGGCTTTGTTGACGCAAAAGGCAGACCGCAGCTCACGCAAAATTCGATGGACGCCGTGAGTGACCGCGATTTTGCCATCGAGTTTTGCAGCCATGCGGCTTTGCTCGCCGTCCATCTTTCGCGTCTGGCCGAGGACGTGATTTTGTGGGCGAGTTCCGAGTTTAATTTCATCAAAATCGCGGACGCTTACACGACCGGCTCGTCGCTGATGCCGCAGAAAAAAAACCCGGACGTTGCTGAGTTGACCCGCGGCAAAGCGGGACGCGTCATCGGCAACCTGGTCTCGCTGTTGGCGCTTCTGAAAGGTCTGCCGATGGCCTACAACCGCGATCTGCAGGAGGACAAGGAACGGTTGTTCGACACCGACGACACTGTCCGGGCCGCAGCGCGACTCATGGCCGCCATGCTGGAAAACACCCTGGTGAACGCCGCTGTTTGTAACGCGGCTGCCAGCGATCCCACGCTGTTGGCGAGCGACCTGGCGGATTACGTCGTCCGCAAAGGCATGCCGTTTCGCCAGGCGCACCACCTGGTCGGCGCGGTCGTCGCGCTTGCTGAAGCGGCCGGCAAACCGTTGAACCGCCTTACGCTGGAGGAACTGCAGTCGGTGGACAAACATTTCACGGCCGACGCTCTCAAAGTGTTCGATTTGAAACAAGCCATGGCGCGGCGGAACATCACCGGCGCTCCGGGAACCAAAGAAGTGCGCCGGCAACTGGCGCGTTGGCGAAAAATCCTGCGCGCGTAGCATGGGGCATTCCTCCTCAGGACTGCTGGCCGATTTGCTTAAGCAGGTTTCGCGCTCGTTTTATTTGACGCTGCGCGTGCTGCCGGCCGCGATCCGCCCGCAGATCGGTCTTGCCTATTTGCTCGCCCGCACCACCGACACCATCGCCGACACGCCGATTGTTTCGCCTGCCGAGCGGCTGCAAGCGCTCCGGGCGCTGCGCGAGCGGATTCTTGGCAACTCCTCCGCTCCGCTCTGCTTTGGCGAATTGTCCCAGCGCCAAAGCTCGCCGGCGGAGTGGAGCCTGTTACAACGGGTCGAGGAATCGCTGGCGGTGCTTGGACAATTCTCGTTGGAAGACCAGCAACACATCCGCGATGTGCTGGTGCTCATCACCAGCGGGCAGGAGTTGGACCTGAACCATTTTGCCGACGTCTCCAGAGAACGAATCGTGGCGTTGAACACCGACGACGAACTGGACGGCTATACGTATTGTGTGGCGGGCTGCGTCGGAGAATTCTGGACGAAGATGTGTCGCACGCACTTGTTTCCGGATGTGCCGCTGGATGATGATTTTCTTTTGGCCAACGGCGTGCGGTTCGGCAAAGGGCTGCAACTGGTAAACATCCTGCGCGACCTGCCGCGCGATTTGCGACAAGGCCGCTGCTACCTGCCAGCCGACCGGTTGTGGGCGATAGGCCTGGCGCCATTCGATTTGCTGGAGCCGGCGAACGGCCCGAGGCTGCAGCCACTGTATGACCTTTATCTGACACAAGCCGAGGAGCACTTGACTGCGGGCTGGCATTACACCAACGCCCTGCCGCGGTCGCACGCGCGGGTGCGACTGGCCTGCGCCTGGCCGCTGTTGATTGGCCTCAAGACAGTGGAGAAATTGCGCGCCGGCAACATTCTCGCCCCCGAACTACATACGAAAATCAGCCGATCCGAAGTGCGCAGGATCCTGGTTCGCACAGTTCTTTATTACCCCTGGGCATCGGCGTGGGAACGATTGTTCAGTCGCCCTGAGTCGCCAGGAAATAGGGTTGATTCCGAGGCTTCTTTCAGTTAAACTTTGGCTTATGAAAATTTCCAAGCCTGGATTGATCTTGTCGAGCGTTGGTCTTGGCCTGACGCTGGTTTTCTGCGGGCAGGGCACTAACCCCACCCCACCGACCAAAGAGCAGCAGATTTTGCGTCAAACGATCACTGGACTGAACAACACCAACCCCTTGCCGAACAAGAACCAGCTTCTCGCTGACGTGGAACGCCTCCACAAAGAGGGAAAAATCAGTCGCGAACAGCTCGAAACGTTCAAAAAGAGCATCAACGAGCAGTATGTGGCTTCAAGCGGCCCGACAGAGCCTGATGCTCAGGCCAAAGCGCAAAAGTTGTTGGAGCAAAAAATCGCCGAGTTGAACGCCGGACAGAAAACTGCTCTGGCGCCTTCTAATCCCGAGGTTCAGGGCAAGGCGCAACAGGCCCTGCAGCAGAGACTCTTTGAACCGCAGCGGGGCGCTCCGGCCCAGGCCGAAACCGGCGCCGTCGCCGAGCAGGCGCTGCGTCAAAAGATCGCCGAGTTGAACGCGGCACAGCAGCCCGCTCCGCCGCCTTCCACTCCAAAGGCGCAGGCGAAAGCGAAACCAGCGCCGAAGCAGAAACTCAGGGAACAGCAGAAGGCCGTTCCGACCCAGGCCGAAACCGGCGCCGTCGCCGCACAGGCGCTGCGTCAAAAGATCGCCGAGTTGAACGCGGAACAGCAGCCCGCCCCGCCACCTTCCGCTCCGAAGACGCAGGCGAAAGCGAAACCAGCACCGAAGCAGAAACTCAGTGAACCGCAGAGGGTCGTTCCGGCCCAGGCCGAAACCGGCGCCGTCGCCGAGCAGGCGCTGCATCAAAAGATCGCCGATGTTAGCGCGGCACAGAAGCCCGCCCCGCCACCTTCCGCTCCCAAGGCACAGGCGAAAGCGAAGCAGGCAGCGAAGCAGGCAGCGAAGCAGAAAGTCCGTGACCCGGAGACGGGCGTTCGGGCCCATGCCGAAACCGTCGTTGTGGGCGAGCAGGTGCTGCATCAACAGACCGAGTCGCGGACAGAGGAGAAGACCAACTTCGTTCCCGAAGCGGCCGGCGCAACGCTGACACCGGAATTGGAAGCCAGAGCGCGTGAACTAATGCGGCTGAAAATTGCCGCGGACCGCAACAGCGGTTCCGTTCAGCCGCAACCAAATCCCGAGGCGCAAGCCAAGGCGGTGGCGATCCTGAATCAAAGCGAAACGGAGTTGAAAGCGGGCATCCGGCCGGACACAGCGGAACAGACCAGAATTCTGCGCCTGAAGATTGCAGAATCGAGAGGGACCATCACTCCGGCCGAGGCGACGCAAGCCATTGCGGGTCCGGTCACGCAATCTGCCGGCGTGAACGCTCAACTGGCCGCCGTGCCGACGCGCGGAACGCCGGCAATCGGCGCTTCGCCGGTCACCTTTCAAACCTCGAACAAAACCGGTCTGGCGCGTCTGAACGAACTGACCGAACTTTACAAGGCGGACAAAATTACCCCTTCCGAATATCACCACGAACGCGCGAAAATCGTGGCTACCCTGTAAGTCATTCTTCGTTTTAACACGCGCGGCGGCCGTTTTGATTTGATTTTGGAGCCGGCCAGGTTCAAGAGCTACGATTTTGACACTCCGATCTTCGCCTTCCCTACCATAACGGCCCCCTCCTCGACCACCAGGTTCTTCGCCTGAACATCGCCAAACAGCCGGCCCGTCGCCCGGAGCACGACGCCGCCATCGGCGCGCAGGTCGGCGGCCAGTTCGCCCGCAATCTCGGCCGCTCCAACAGCGATCTCCTCCTTCCATCGAAAATGATTCTCCGCCGGAATAACGAGCCGGCCCGCCTTGAAATTTCCTTTGATTTCAGCAGTCGAGTAAATCGTCAGCGAACGTTCCGCGACAAGCTTGCCGAGAAATTTTCCTTTGATGATGGCGTCACCGACGACGGTTTCCGTGTTGAAGACGTAACCTTTGGGTTCGAGGACGAATTCGCCTTTGGTTTTGAAATTTTTGGAAACCGCACTGGAGATGTGGTAATCACGCAGGTCGATGTGGCTGCTGCAGCGTTTGCACATCGTGGACTGTGCGCTGACCGCCACCTCCAATTGGGTGCCGCACTCGAAGCAGACGAGCTTCCTCAACTCCTTCGGACGGACCGCCGATCGGGCGGCGGGCTTGAGGACTCCCTGAACGCGGATGTATTGCCCGCATTGTTTGCAGGCGGTGGAGATGGCGGCACGGGGTTCGGACTGCTCGTGCCCGCAGCGCGGGCAGCTCACCAGGACCTTGGCCTGTTTCTTCGCTGGCATTCAATGCTCACCCGCGCGGGCAACGGCCGCGGGTCAGCGTCCGCCTAATTTGGCTGGTTCAGGAATTCTGGGCGCCTCGCTCGACCGCGACGGCGGAGCGGTGGGAGAGACCTTGTTGGGGTTGACTTCGGTCTTGCCGACAAACGTCACGCCTTCCTCGATGGCGAGTTTGGCCGCGCGGATGTCGCCGAACAATTCCGTCCTGGCTTTGATGTCGATCTTATCCTTGGCGGTAATGTTGCCGTTGACCTTGCCGCGCGCGACAACGTTGGCGGCATTGATGTTGCCGTTGACGACCGCGCCGTCGCCCAGGTTCAAGGTGCCGTCGGTGTGGATTTCGCCATCCAGTTTCCCGTCAAAGGTCAGTTCGCCGGAAAATTTGATGTTCCCTTTGATTTCAACGTCCGAGTTCAACACGTTCTTCGACGCAGTTCCAGTTGTGTTCATATTTTATCTCCGTGGTTTGGGTTATGATATCCGCGTCGTAGTTACTCCAACCTGGACAAGGCGTCAAAATGTTTGTTCGAAAATCGCCTCGAGAAATTGTCGATACTTTCACGCCTGGAAATTCTGCTTCCAAGCAGCGCGATGGAGGAGTATCTGTTGGCCGTTCCCTGTGACATTGAACGAATCGCACACCAAATCTGCTCCAGCCCGAGTCGCTTCTCTCGATGCCTATCGCGGCTTGGTCATGTTTCTCATGATGGCCGAGGTGCTCCGGCTGTGTCGCGTGGCCGCAGCACTGCCCGAGAGCGGCTTCTGGAAATTCCTTTGCCACCACCAATCGCACGTCGAATGGATCGGCTGTTCGCTGCATGACCTGATTCAACCGTCGTTCTCGTTCATGGTCGGCGTGGCGCTTCCATTTTCCATCGCCAGGCGCGCCACCAAAGGACAGTCACGCGGCCTCATGACACTCCATGCGTTTTGGCGGGCGCTCGTGCTGATTTTGCTCGGTGTCTTTCTCCGTTCGACCGGCAGTTCGCAGACTTACTGGACCTTCGAAGACACGCTCACACAAATCGGCCTCGGCTACGGATTTTTGTTCCTGCTCGGCTTTCGGCCCATGCGCGATCAATGGACTGCGCTGGCGCTGATTCTGGCGGGTTACTGGGCCGCGTTCGCGCTGTATCCGGTTCCGACAGATTTCGACTACACGAGGGTTGGCGTTTCAGCAGGATGGTTGAAAGATTTTGGTCAGACCAGCTTCGCGGCGCACTGGAACAAGAACAGCAACCTCGCGTGGGCATTCGACACCTGGTTCCTGAATCTGTTTCCCAGGGAAAGACCGTTCGAGTTCAATGGCGGCGGCTACGCGACGCTCAGTTTCATCCCCACTCTTGGCACGATGATCCTCGGCCTGATCGCGGGCGGCGTCATTCGCAGCGAGCGCCCGCCTCTGGCGAAGGTGAATTGGCTTCTGATCACCGGTGTCACTGGCCTCGTCTCCGGAGCGGTGATCGGCTGGCTCGGCCTCTGCCCCGTCGTGAAGCGGATCTGGACGCCGAGTTGGACTCTTTACAGTGGCGGCTGGTGCTTCCTGTTGTTGGCGGGTTTTTATGCAATCATCGACATTATCGGCTTCAAGTTCTGGGCGTTTCCTTTGATCGTCATCGGCATGAATTCAATCGCGGCGTATTGCATCGCACATTTGTTCGAAGCCTTCGTCTTGAAGAATCTCGAGACTCATCTCGGTCAAAACGTCTTTAGGATTCTCGGCGACGCCTGTGAACCGTTCCTGCACGGAGCGGCCGTCTTGCTCGTGCTCTGGTTGATGTTGTACTGGATGTATCGCCGGAAAATTTTCCTGCGCATCTAGAAAGCAGTTTCCAGAAAGCGTTTCCGGGCAACCAGCGCTTCCACTCGCTCTTTCCCTCTCTCATAGATCACCCTCCAATCCGGCGGCTGCAAAAACAATTTACAGAAAGGATGCGTCGGACTAACTTTAAGGCATGAAAACGCCAAACTGTATTTCCCACCGCCGTTTTCGTTTGAGTGCTGTCCCGTTGACGTTCCTTGCGTCCTTGTGCGGCGGGCTGTGTCTGCTGGCCGGCTCGACGCCTGGCGGCGATGAAACAGGGGCTAAAAAGGCGCCAAAAAAGGCGGCCGCCGTGAAACCGGAAAAGAAGGCCGAAGAAAAGGTCGTCATCACCGGTTCCCTCATTCCGCAAAAGGTCAAGCGTGGGCGAATCCCGGCCACAGCTTCGCCTGTGGTGATCATTGACCAGAAGGACATCGAGCGCAGCGGCGCGACGACCGTGGCGCAGGCGCTCAGAAAACAGGGCTTGGGTCGTTAAAACTCCGGAAGAACTTCACCGGTTCCGCACGAAGAGCTTGCCGGGCAGTTGCCTGACCAGTCGCTTCATTTCCAGGCGGAGCAAGGCCACGGAAGCGGCTGAGGCGGGCAGTCCACTGCGACGGATGACGTCATCCATCGCCAATTCCTCTCTGCTTAACACATCATGAACTTTCTGCTCGTTCTCGGATAGACTGAGCGCGGGCAGCGTGCCGCTTTCCGCTGGTGAGGGCGGTCGATTGCTCGACGGAAACAGGTATTCGAACTCGCTCAAGATGTCTTCCGCGCCTTCGCACAGTTTCGCCCCTTTCTTGATCAGGTCGTGGCAGCCTTTGCTTTGCGGCGAATCGATCCGGCCCGGCACGGCGAACAGTTGACGGCCGTTGTCGATGGCCATACCCGCCGTGATCAGCGCGCCGCTGGTGAGGTTGGCCTCGATCACCACCGTGCCGAGCGTCATGCCCGCCACGATGCGGTTGCGAATCGGGAACGATTGTTTGTCCGCCTTGCGATTGAACGGGAACTGCGTCATGACCGCGCCGTTGGCAGCAATCCGCTGGAACAACTCCGCGTTCTCCGGCGGAAAAACAATGTTGATGCCGTTGCCCAGCACCGCGGCGGTGCGGCCCTTCGCGCTCAACGCGCCCTGATGCGCCGCGGTGTCGATGCCCCGGGCGCCGCCGCTCACCACCGTCACGCCAACATACGCAAGCTGGTAAGCCAGCTTCCGGGCCGTCTCCGAACCATAATGAGTCGTCAGCCGCGAGCCGACCATCGCGATGGCGTTCTTGTCCTTCGCTGTCAGCTCGCCTTTGATGTAAAGCACAATCGGTGGATCGTAAATCTGACGCAGCAGATCGGGATACTCTTTGTCGGTCTGCGTAAGGATGTGGCAACCGAACTCCTGGATGCGCTTCAACTCGCCGCTGAGGTCCACCGATTTCTCCCAGCTCCCGATGGCTTCAGCGGTTTCCTCGCCGATGCCGCGCACGCGGAGCAGATGTTGTTTGGAAGCGCGCAGGATGGAAGGCGCGTCGCCGAACTGTTCCAACAACTGCCGCATGCGGACCGGCCCGACGTGCTCAATCATGTTCAAGGCCACGAGCGCTTCCTTGGAATCCATGCGCGAGGGAATACTGAAAATCTTCACGCACAGCAAGCAGAGATCGCGATTGCTTTTGGCCCACCGAGCCGTTTAGCTTTGCTGCGTGGTTCGCCTGGTCCTTTTCGACATTGACGGCACGCTCATTCACACGGGCGGGGCGGGCGTGATGGCGTTTGGCCGCGCATTTGAGACCGAGTTCAGGATTGTCAACGGCGCCGCGCGCATCAAATTCTCCGGACGCACGGACACCGGTATCGCCCGCGAAATGTTCCTGCAACACGGCGTCGAGCCCTCACGGGAGAATCTCCGCCGCTTCTTCGACTCCTACGTCTTCTGGCTCGACTACCTGTTGACGCAGACGAGGGGTGGTGTTTTCGCCGGCGTCTGGGAATTCATCCATCAACTGCACGCGCTGCCCCAGCCGCCGGCGATTGGCCTGTTGACCGGCAACATCCGGCTCGGCGCGGAAATCAAACTCCGCCACTTCGAGCTCTGGGAGATTTTCCAGACCGGCGCGTTTGCGGACGACCAGGAAGACCGAAATCAAATCGCCGCCATCGCCAGACAACGCGGGAGTCTGTTGCTGAACGGCTCTTTGCGCGGCGAACAAATCCTCGTTATCGGCGACACACCGCGCGATATCCAATGCGCGCGACACATTGCGGCGAAGATGCTCGCCGTGACGACGGGCGGCGCGAAATCCGAGGAACTGAAGGAGTATCGACCGGACTGGCTGGTGGAAGATTTGACGAAGCTGAAGGCGGAGGAGGTCTGCTCGTAGCGCACGCATCTTTGCGTGCAGGTTGCGCGGCATCCTTGCCGCGCGTCTGAGGCCGGGAATAAGGGAATCCTCACCACTGGAAAATTTTCGATTCCAATTTATTTTCTCGCGCTCGGATTCATGTCAGGCACCGTAGTAATTATAAGCCTTCCGATTCAACCTTTACTTCCTGGTACTGCGGTTCAGGGAGAAAGGTGTCAATGGAGTTGAACCAGCATTGTCTTCGTAATCTTGCCGAATGGATCACGCTGGAGGCTGTTCTGCCTGTCGTCCATTTGACGCTTGAGGATTGCTTGAGTTCGTCCGAATCCGGTTTAGTTTTCTCCGCGATGCCCTCCGAATCCATGATCGTCTGCGAGAACCTCACCAAACGCTTCGGCCAGTTCACGGCCGTTGATCACGTTTCGTTCTCGGTGGCAAAAGGTTCCATCTTCGGTTTTCTCGGCCCGAACGGTTCCGGTAAATCGACTGTGATTCGGATGCTCTGCGGTTTGCTGGAGCCGAGCGACGGTCGCGCGACCATTTCCGGGCACGACGTGGCGCGCGAAACCGACCGCATCAAATCGCTCATCGGCTATATGTCCCAGAAATTCTCGCTCTACGACGAATTGACCGTGCACGAAAACCTGATGTTTTACGGCCGGCTCTATGGACTGAGCGGCGCGGGGCTTTTGCAGCGGCGCGATGAACTGGTCGCCCTCGCTCATCTGGAACCTTATCTGCATCGTCGCGCCGGTTTGTTGTCGGGGGGTTGGCGCCAAAGATTGGCGATGGTTTGCGCGCTGGTGCACAAACCGAGCGTGCTGTTTCTCGACGAGCCGACGGCGGGCATTGATCCGGTCGCGCGACGCGAGTTATGGGACTTGCTGTTTGAATTCTCGAGCATGGGCATGACCTTGTTCGTCACCACCCATTACATGGACGAAGCCGAACGGTGCTCGCACGTTGGTTATATCTACATGTCAAAACTCGTCGTGTGCGGCGAGCCGGATGATTTGAAACAGTTGCCCGTCGTGAATCCAGCCGGCACCAAACGTCTGGACGTCACTTGCGACCATGTCACGGTCGGTCTGCAAGCCGTGCGCCGGCTGCCGGGTGTCCGGACGGCCACTGTGTTTGGCCAGTCGATGCACCTGCTCGTCGAGGAATCGATTTCCGAGCAATTCATTCGGGAACGCCTGGACGGCGTTGGCATTCACCAGACCGACATCCGGCCGATTGCGCCGTCGTTGGAAGACGTCTTTGTGGCGTTGACCAACCGCAACAACGGAGACGGAAAATGAAAAAAACCCAAACAGCAAATCCCAAATACCAACGAAACACCAAGGATCAAACTTCAAACAGTGGTGACGCGCGGTTTGGAGTTTGGAAGCTGGAGTTTATTTGGAGTTTGCTGTTTGGATTTTGGTGTTTATGTGACGGGCGGGCCGAACTCGCCCCGACACGGACATGAAACTCCTCTTTCGCGGCTTCAACGCCATTCTTTACAAGGAATTCCTCGTGGTGTTGCGCGATCCGCTGACGCTGTTCTTCATGTTTTTCCCGCCGCTTATCGAAATGATCGCCTTCGGATACGCGCTGGACAACGACGTGAAGCATATGGCGATGGTCGTTTTGAATGAGGACCGGACGATGGAGAGCCGCCAGCTCATCGACCGCTTCGTGAACACGCAAACGTTCCGAGTCGCCGGCGAAGTGCAAAGTGTGGAGGAACTGGCCGCGGCGATTCGTCGGGGCAAGGCTTACGTGGGCCTGCAAATCCCGCCGAACTTCACCCGGGACCTGCACGCCGGTCGCAACGCCCAGGTGCAGGTGTTGATCGACGGCTCCAGCTCCACCATCGCCGCGTCTGCGCTCAACACCGCGCTGGGCGTATCATTCCGTGAATCGGTTTTCCGTCTGCTCGGCGAGACCGGCCGTCGCGAATTGCCCGTTGAAGTGCGCCCGCAAATTCTCTACAACCCAGCGATGCGCAGTCCGAACTTTTTCGTGCCCGGCGTCATCGGCGTGGTGCTGCAAATCGCGACCACCTTCGCAACGGCGATGTCGCTGGTGCGCGAGCGCGAGCGCGGCACGCTGGAGCAATTGTTGGTCAGCCCGCTGTCGCGTTGGGGCCTCATGCTCGGCAAGCTGGTGCCCTATCTCTGCATCGGTATCGTCATGGCGACCAGCCTTATCGCCATCATGAACTGGCTGTTCCACGTGCCCATCGCCGGCAGCCTGACGGCTCTTTTCGCCGCCATCGTCGTTTACATCTTCTGTCTGCTGAGCCTGGGACTGCTGGTTTCCACGCGCGCCCAGAACCAAATCCAGGCGCTGCAAATGAGCATGGTATTTATCATGCCGTCGGTATTTTTTTCCGGCTTCATCTTCCCGCGCGAAACGATGCCGTGGATTTTTTACGCGATCGGCTCGCTGCTTCCGACAACCTATTTCATCGAACTGGCGCGGGCGGTCATTCTTCGCGGCGCGAGCCTCGCGGACTTCTGGCATCACCTGGTGATTCTGGCGGGCATGGGCATGGCGTTGTTTGCGCTCTGCGCGTTGCGGTTCCGAAAGAAGATCGGTTAGACCATTTGGCAAAAGAAATTTCCGAAATGAAACCGATTGTCGAATGCGCAAAGGCTCCCCTCACCCTTCCCTCTCCCCTCGTCGGATGAGGGGAGAGGGTGGCTTTAGTCGGGTGAGGGAGAGCGCCCGCGGCATTGATTGGAAATTACTTTGCAACAGCCAGCGTCGGTGTCCCTAACGCTTCTTTACAATGACGCCGACCAATCCGGAAACAGGGGCGCCCCTCACCCTGCCCTCTCCCCATCGGATGGGGAGAGGGTGGCCGAAGGCCGGGTGAGGGGAAAGCGGAAGGCTCAGATTGTATGGGTATTTTTGTGACATGACACTAGTGTCGGTGAAAAGTTTTCAGCCGGATCACGGCGCGTTTCAGCCGCCATGCGACGAAGACTACGACGGCGGCGGTGAAGAATTCGGTCCACGGATTTTTGAGCGTGGCGGGCAGGTGATGGAACCACGGCAACTGAACGAGAGTTTGGTTCAGCCAGACCGTTGCTCCGCGGTAGTTGAAGAATTGCGCGATGTAGAGTTGCGCGATGAACACGAACCAAACCAGCCCGGTAAGGAAGCCGAACGTAACGCGACCCGCGCGTGTGCCAGCCCAGGCCACGATTCGCCAAACCGGATGACGCGGTCGCGGCGCCTGGACCTGAAGCAAGTCAAGGCGTTGTAACACATGCCATTCGCTTTCCGCCAACGCGTCCTGGCCAACGGCTCCGCTCTGCAGGGCCCGCAGCAGCGTGGAACCGTAAGTGCGCGCTGCGACGAGTCGCAGCAGCACAAACGCCGGGAACACGAACAGCGCCGACCAGAAAAAGTAGCTGTTCAAAAGGTGAATCGTTTGCGCCGGCGTCGCGTCGGCCAGCTCGGGATTGACGTTCGGCAGAAATATCACGACGGACATCAGCACCAGGATCGGCAGCGAACATAGAGCGTAGAGCGCGGCGAGGCCGAAGCACGCGAACCAGCGGCGGCGCACCAGTGTCCGGATGAGGCGGAATTGATAGAAGCAGCGCCAGTTGCCGGTAACGGCCTGGCGCGCCTGCGCCATCGGCACATAAAGCATCGCCGTGATCAACAGCAGGATGCCCAGCACGCTGACTCCGGGTCCGACCGAAAACTGCTCGTATCCCTTGT
>QHOP01000300.1 GCA_003219345.1 Verrucomicrobiota bacterium | reverse complement strand
TCGGAGACGCGCTCGCCGCCAAAGGCTCATGGCCTCAAAGATTCGGGAATCGAGCCGAGGGACAGAACCGGACGCAGCCCGGTTTGCTGTGCGGTCCGGATGGATTGTATTCGCGCCGGTAATCTTCAATGACTGCTAGTGCTTGGCTCGGCGATGGATGACTTACGATCCGCGGTTGACCGGTAGCTTAGGAACGAAATGACGCAACCGGACAGCGCAACCAGCCAGACCAGAAATATGGGTATGCACAAGAGCGAATAAAGCACCTCGTGCCAGATTTCCTCATGAGGCGTCAACCGATAGGCCACATAGGCGGACGCGGGCGGCACGAAAAGCGCCCCCAACCAGAGGAACCGGGCGTTTCGACTTAAAACAGTCGTTTTGTTTTCGCTCACCACAGACTCCATCGTTCGCAGTTCGAGGACAATTTACTGAAAAGCGCGGATATTTCCAGCGTTACCATTGGCAGCACCGGCTCCAGCTAAGACAATCGCCGGAGCGCCCTGATAGCCCGATCGGCTTCTCTGGCACCGTCCAGGGCAAGATAACCGACGAACCGCGGCCCGACGGCGATTGCGGAGCAGCCGCGCAAGCTGAGACCGGCCGCGGCGATTGCGGCGGTGATTTCGCTGCCAAAACCCGGTCTGTTCGTCCCCGCCACACGCACGGCGTGCATTATTTCAGTTTTCAGGAAACCAGCATCGCTGGCAGCTCTCATCTGTTTCGCGCCCTTCAAGGGAGCGACGAAGACCACTCCCATGCCGGGTGATTCGGGTGCCCGTCGCGCGAGAACGAAGTCGAGGTTTGCGCCCGCTTTGGCAAGTGCTTCAAGCTTTTCCGCCAGGCCACCCGGACGGTCCTCGATATCGGCGGCCCATACGACCGCGCGTGTTATTTTCAATTTCATATCTTCATCTGAGTTGATGTCCGTTGAACGCATGCCCGCTATGAACGTTCAACGCCGCGCCGTCATGCCCAAATAGGATCGAGGTGCCAGGCTCGCAGTTCAATCCTCCATATACCAAAACGAGTGCACCACCTTTTTGGCAGCATCAACTTGCCAGAGGCGCTTGAAACCGACCCGCTCGACATGCCCATCCAACAGCGTGACATTCGACCCGTTGTTGTGCACGGTGGGTCGGCCAAAATTAAAAGGCGTGTCGGGATATTGTGGCATACTGTCCACGACGCCGTCGCGATTAAGATCAAGCGTGAAGCGGTAGCTCGGATCCACCGGCGAATAAACGTAGTGCGTGAGGGTATCCATGAACATCATGGCATCGGCCGGTTTGGCGATCCGCGAGACATTTAAAGGGGGGGTGTGGTCACCGTAGTAGAACGGGCCGCTGAGCGGGTTTCCGAAGGCGCCAAAGTTTGCCCCGATCCAGCAATTCCAGTTGGTCGATGAAGCCGCCACCCGCGAAAACGGAGGAGGGCCGTAGCTGCCTCCGGGGCATCGGCGCAACTCGTAGGTGAAAACCTCCGTTTGGTTGAACAGTTTCCCTTCCTGGACTTGTTTCGCCACGTAAGGGGCGAGTTTCGCATGCCAGAATGCTTTGGTGTAATCCGTCGAGAGGTCGCCAAAAAGCGGCAGACGATCATTATAATCGCCCAAATACATAATCGTGGCGAGGCCCCAGTTCCTCATGTTCGACGCGCAGTTGACCGTCCATGCCTGCACTTTGGCCTTGCTCAAGGCAGGTAACATCAATGAGGCAAGGATCGCGATGATGGCAATCACCACCAGTAACTCGATCAAGGTGAAGCCCGCCGGATGAAGAGGCCACGGCTTCCACCGTGGGGCAGTCGGAGTATGCTTTTCCATAAGCCTGTCGTGCGCTCTTGAACCGGCCAACTTTCCAACCTTCGAACCGGCGAGTCAAGCCGCCTGAAACAGATGGTTATGTCCGAGGATTCTCCTCTCCTGAGCGCAGACTCCTTCGGGTCAGAAATTTTTCAACTGCGGTTGGCAGATCAGCTCCCACCGGGCTATTAGTAGAATTATGCGCAAAATCTTTTTTTGGCTGTTCTTGTTCCTCCTCATCTGGCTGGTCGATGGGGCCCATCTCGCTGCCGCAGCCGCGACTGCGGACGCGGATTTTGTAGCCCTGCGCCGACAAATGGTGGAAGAACAACTCAAAGCTCCGGGCCGGGACATCACCAACCGACAAGTGCTGGAGGCGATGGCGACGGTGCCTCGACACGAGTTTGTGCCCGAAGCATACCGCGCTGCAGCTTACGCAGACCGTCCGCTGCCCATCGGCCACGGCCAGACGATCTCCCAGCCGTTCATCGTGGCGTTCATGACCGAACGGCTCGATCCCAAACCCACGGATCGCATCCTTGAAATCGGCACCGGCTCCGGCTACCAGGCGGCGGTTCTCTCGTCGTTGGTGGCGGAAGTGTACACGATCGAAATTGTGGAACCTCTGGCGCGTCGGGCCGAGGGGGACCTGCAACGATTGGGTTACTGGAAGGTGAAGGTCCGTGCCGGCGATGGTTACCAGGGGTGGCCGGAAGCTGCGCCCTTCGATGCGATTATTGTGACCTGTGCGCCGGACCATGTGCCGCAGACTTTGGTCGACCAACTGAAGGACGGGGGCAGGATGATCATTCCAGTGGGGCGGGAGAACAACCAGGAGCTTTATCTGCTGCAAAAACGCGGACAAAAGGTCGAGCAGCGAGCCGTGCTGCCGGTGCGCTTCGTTCCCATGACTGGAACCAAAGGAGTCAAGAAATAGCCCGAGCGGCCAAAAATTCTCCCGAAACAAAGACAGAAGCCAAGGGACCGGATTCGCCCCCCCCGCGCCGTTCAGGAGAGGGCGCCACTCCGGCGGACAGTCGATGAATGTCGCAACGAACAGCGTCCGGGAACGCCCACTCGGTTTGATCAGCGCGACGGCTCTGGTGGTCGCGAGCATGATCGGCACGGGCGTGTTTACGACCAGCGGTTTTTTGTTGGCGGAGCTGAAGTCGCGTTGGGCGGTGCTCGCCATTTGGTTGGCGGGCGGAATCGTGGCCGCGCTCGGCGCGTTGAGTTACGGGGTCCTGGCGCGACGCCTTCCGGAGTCAGGAGGCGAGTATTTGTTCCTCTCGCGCACGCTGCATCCGGCGCTGGGTTTTGTGGCCGGCTGGATTTCTCTGCTGGTCGGCTTTTCCGCGCCGCTGGCGGCAGTGGCGTTCGCGTTTGGGGAATATGTCAAGCCGTGGCTGCCGGGCTGGCCGGCCCCGCTCAGCGGTTCGGTGTTGCTGGTGGTGTTTGCCGCCGTTCATGCACTGCACGTGCAGCGGGGCGCCTGGGTGCAAAATGCGGCTGTCCTGGTGAAACTGTTGTTGATCGTTTTCTTTGTTGGCTTCGCCGCCGCGCGGTTGCAACCGCCTGCGGAACCGATTTCCGTTCCCGCGCCCGTTTCCGCCTTCGCCGTCTCGCTCGTATGGGTGTCGTTCAGCTATTCAGGTTGGAACGCCGCGGTGTATGTAGGCGGCGAAATCCGCGATCCCGGGCGCAACCTGCCGCGGTCGCTTCTGCTGGGCACCGGACTGGTGACGCTGGTTTATCTGGCGCTTAACGGCGTATTCCTTTTCTCGGTTCCGCCGGAGGTGTTGTCCGGGAAATTGGAAGTGGGCCGCATCGCGGCCGGGGCGTTGGGCGGTCCGGCGCTGGCCAACGCTGTCGCCGTGCTGGTCTGTCTCGCTTTGCTGACCTCAGCTTCATCGCTCGTCATGGCCGGCCCTCGTGTTTACGCGCGGATGGCGGCGGATGGATATTTCCCTCGCTGGTTGGCCGCGCCGGGAGGACCGCCGCGCGCTGCCATCGCCTTTCAACTGCTCATCGCTCTGGCGCTGTTGTGGAGTGCCGCCTATGAAAGTCTGTTGACCTATATCGGCTTCACGCTCGGGCTGAGCACCGCGGCCACGGTGTTCGGGCTGATCGTGCTCCGGCGGCGCGAGGGTGAGCGACTCCAAGTGCCGGGGTGGCCCTGGGTGCCGGCGGCCTTCCTGCTCGCCGTATTGGCGATGACCATCCTGACTGTGGCGCGCAGGCCAATCGAAAGCTTCATTGGCCTGGGCACAATTGGCGTCGGCTGGGTTGTCTGGTGGTTTATTCCGGGGCGGCGCAGCAAGTAAGAGCCCCAGGAAGGATGCAGCGGCGAATGCGGATGGCTCGAAACTTTTTCCCCGCAACACAGTTCAAGGATAAGAACCTTGTCGTCCACTGCGCGCACATCCACCCGCGTCGCAAGCGACGACGCGAACCATAAAAGATCAGGAACAACATGAACGCAAAACAACGG
>QHOP01000299.1 GCA_003219345.1 Verrucomicrobiota bacterium | reverse complement strand
CGGCTGCTACCAACAGCGGAGTTATTCGGCGTAGCGCGGTCCCCGACATCGGGGGAGACGACCGGCTAATTCACATTCGGAATCCAAATAATATCCTGGTTGTTGGTGCGGCCTTTGTTGGCGGTGAAATCCCAGTATTCGGTGTTGCGGAAGCGTCCGGAGTGGCCGTCGAGGAATGTAAACTGGGCGCCTTTGTTGTGCAGGTTGGTGTGAACGTTGTTTTGTTGAGCGACGGCTGCGCGTTTGCCGTTATCGAACAGCCAGACCACCTGCGCGGGATTATCAATCGTCGAGTGCCGGACCGGCGCGTTGTTCGCGCCTGTGCCGTTGACGTGCTCGTTAAGGCAGTAGTGAAAGAGGTTGTTGCCATTGCTGCGGTTGGTGTTGGCCGGACAAATCCAAATCGACTTCTCCGGCGCGATGCTGGCGTTAGTGCGCCAGGGCAACTGGTTGTAAGGCCTGATTCCAAGCACGCGAGGCAGGTCGATGTACCAACCCGAATTCACCGATATGCCGTTAGGCGATCCGTCGGGCGGCAGAAAGTCATTGTTGTCCACCACGTAAAGCTGCGTGGCCAGGCCCCACTGCTTCAGGTTGTTCAGACAAACCATGCCTTTGGCTTTGTCTTTCCCTTTGCCAAGCGCCGGCAACAGCAAACTGGCCAGAATCGCGATGATGGCGATGACCACCAGCAGCTCAATCAAGGTGAACGCCGGCTTCCTTTTCATTTCGTTGTCCACCATCCTGGAGGTTATCGAATCCGCCCGCGCTTGCCAATGCTCAATTATCACCGGTGAGGTCTATCCGTCATTACTGCCGCGAACCTCAGGCCGCGCGTGCTGATTCGCAAATCAGAAAAACCCAACCGCTCCATCAGCGCCTCGTAAATCGGCACGCCGGTCAAAATCACGTCGGCGCGATCTGCCGGCAGGCCGACGATCTTTTTCCGATCGGCGAGCGGCAAACTCCAGAGGCGCTCGCGCTGCCGCTGCACTTTTTCCCGGGTCAAGCGCACCGCCTCGATCCGGTCGCGCTGGAATTCCGTCAGCCCCAATTCGATCCGAGCCAGGATGCTGGTGGTGCCGCCCGTGCCAACCAGTTGCACCGCGCGAGCGGAGAACGTCCGCAGCTCGGACACAATGACCGGACAGACCTGGTGCTCCAGGAAATCGCTCACCAGGGCGCGGCAGCGCCCCCATTCCGCGGCCGTGGGCGGATCGGAGTGCGGCAGTTGTTCCAGCATCCGCACCGTGCCGAAAGGGAAGCTGTGACGAAACTGTTGGCGGTCGCCTTCGCCCAGAATGAATTCCGTGCTGCCGCCGCCGACATCGACGATAAGCAACGGCTGGCCGGCAAAGATCGGGTCCGAGATGACACCGCGAAATACCCAATCAGCCTCCTGTTCGCCGGAGATGATTTCGACCGGCAATCCCGAAGCCTCCTGGATGGCGGCAATCAATTCCCCTGGATTGGCCGCGTCCCGCGTCGCGCTCGTCGCGATAATGCGCGTCGAGGCCGTTCCGAGTTCACGGGCTTGAGCAGCGAACTCAGCCACTGCCCGAGCCGTGCGCGTGATCGCCGCCGGCTGAAGGCGACGGGTCTCGTAAAAACCGCGGCCGAGACGGGTCTGTTCGCTCCGTTCGACGAGCGGTTCCACGCGGTTGGCCGACACTTCCGCCACCAGCAGCTTGACGGAATTGGTCCCGACATCAATGACGGCGCGGCGAACGCTACCTGCGGAAGGTGAAGGGGAGGCAGAGGACGGTGGGGAGTCTGGTTTCAAGCGGTTTCATAAGTCTCACGTTGCGGAGGCGAGACTTCGGCGAGTCGGGGAATTTTTCGGAACTTCAGGAGCACCAGGGCTTGTGAGGACGCCCGCCCCACTTTATGAGACCGGTTTCTGGCATTTTCCATTTGCTGGCTTCCCTGCGCAGCGCCGGGGTTATTCGGAGTGCTTGCGAGCCAGCACGGCGCCGCCAGTGATGCCCGCGTCGTCGCCGAGCCTGGTGGCGATGATTTCGATCCCTTTCGTCGTGCCTGGCATGGCGTAGTCCATCGCGGTTTCCACGATGATGGCCAGCATTTCATCCTCCAACTGCTCCATCAACCCGCCGCCGATCACGACGACCTCCGGGTTGAGGATATTGATTAAATTGGACACGGCGATGCCGGTGTATTCGGCCGCTTCCTCGACGATGTGCTCGACGAATTTATCGCCGCGCTTGATTGCCTTGCGCAGGTCACCGCTGCGCAAGTCTTCCAGTTCCGGTCCGAGCATTTCGGTCAGGAGCGTTTTCTGGCCTTCCTTGACGGCTTCCTTGATCTTGCGGAAAATGGCCGTGCGACTGGCCAGCGCTTCAAAGCAGCCTTTGTTGCCGCAACCGCACTTCGGTCCGCTCACTTCCAGCACCATGTGTCCGATCTCACCCGCCGTGCGATTGAAACCCGAATAGAGCTTGCCTTCCAAAATGAGCCCGCCGCCGATGCCCGTGCCGAGGAAAATACCGACGACGTCGCGCGGTTTGGCTTTCAACTCCACTTCGTAAACTCCCAGCGTGCAGACATTGCAGTCGTTTTCCAAAAAGACCGGCCGCTCGAGCAGCTTCTCCAGTTCTTTCTTGAGTGGCACATCGTTCCAGCCAAGATTCGGCGCGAAAATGATTTCCTTCAGGTCGAGGTCGCATTCGTCCACCGCCTCGCGGACGCAACGGGCGATGCGCCCGATCACCTCGTCGGCTCCGCGGTCGGCTTTGGTGCTGACCCGCGCGCGTCCAATGCACTCAAATTTTGCGTCGAACACGCCCGCCAGGATTTTGGTGCCGCCAAAATCGACGCCAATTACGCAGTCTTTTCTGTCATTTTCTCCGGGCATGGCGAGTGGCTGATTGAATTATCGTTGTTGAAAACTCATTTGCCGACCAGGACCACCTCAATCTTTTCCTGCAACTCGGCATTGATTTCCTCCACGGATCGCTCGCCGCTGACGATGGTGAACCCGTAAGTGGACTGCAACCGGCGAAACTGTTTTTCGACCAGCGCCTGGTACTGGAGAAAACAGTCGAACATGTCGCGCGAGAGGCCGACGTCCATGCCGCTTTCCCAGTAATCGAGCGTGTGATTTTTCTGAAAGTTTCGTTGCACGAGCTGTTCCGGCGCGACGTTGAGGTAAAAGACAGCGTCGGGCACCAGCGCAATGCCGTAAACATTTTTCAACCACGCTTCGTCCATGCCGCGCACCAGGTCGCGCACCATGAGCGTGTAAATGTAGCGGTCAGCCAGCACCATGAAGCCCGCTTTGAGAGCCGGCAAAATAATGTTTTCCAACTGGTCGGCGAAGTCGGTGGCGTAGAACAAACTCATTGTGATATGGCTGAGAATGTTCCCTTGCTTCGCACGTTCCAGTTCCTCGCTCACCAGCGTGGAGCGTTTCAGGCCGACCTGCACCGTGGCGTGCCCGCAGCCTTCGAGCCATTGCACCAGCCGCGCGATTTGGGTCGAGCGGCCGGAGCCGTCTGCGCCTTCGATCACGATGAGTTTGCCGGACAGTTTCTCCAGGTCCACGCCCGGGATACCGTGGCCGTAAAAGCGTTTGGGCGTCGGTTTGGGCACCATCACGCTACGGCTGGCGATGGGTTGAGGCGGTGAGGCGGGGCCGCGCCTGGTCGTTCCCATGCGATTTCTCATCATTTCGGCAGAACGTATTGGGACAAATCAACCCGGGCCGACATCAACTGGCGGACGAGCGACTGTTGCGCTTCAACCCGCTGGTTGGCGTCAATGACCAGAAAGTTGAATTCGGTGCTCATCGACAGGTACTGCTCGAGGATGCGCCCCTGGAAAATGCGAAAACTTTCATAGGAGTCGCTGGACAGGCGCAGGTCCATTCCGGCCTCGAAATATTTCAGCTCCGGGCGGCCATCCAGAATGCGGTGGAGCGAAACTTCCAGATCCGCTCTGAAGAAAAAGGTCAGGTCCGGCAGCGCGGCGAAGCTGTAAATGCCGCGAACCCATTTGGGGGGACAGCCGCGCACCGTGTCGCGGGCGAATGCGGTGAAGATGTAGCGGTCGCACAGCACGAGGTAGCCGGCGCGCAACAGCGGCACGAGTTGTCGTTCGTAGCGGTCGGCGAAGTCCGTCGCGTGAATCAGGCTGAACGTTGTGGGCGTGAGCAACTCGCGCTTTTTTCCCTTGCTGGTCGCGCTCTTGACGAGGTCGGACGAGTTCCATTCGCTGAAGAAAACCTTGAGGCCCTGCAATTCAAGCCAGCGTTTGAGCAGGTAAATCTGGGTGGACTTGCCCGAGCCATCGAGCCCTTCCACGGCAATCAACCGGCCGGGGAAATTCAGTTCCGCAAAAGTTTTCATCACAATCGCAGACAAAACTAAGGCTTGCGATGGGGAAAACAAGTCTTTCCAGAACTAACCAATCCCAAACCCGGTCGGAAGGAAGCGCGTCGGCAAGTCCCTCGCCTGGGTTAACCCAGCCTCACTTCCTTGCCGGTGGCCGCAGATGTGTAGATCGCGTCCAACAATTGCTGGACTTTAAGCGATTCCTCCGGCGCCACCAGCGGTTTCTTTCCTTCGAGCGCGCAACTGACGAAATGGTGAATGCGATCTTCGCTGTGCGACACGATCGGCAGTGACAAATGGACGGTTTCGAACCCGTTCGGTCCCGGACGAAACAAGCGGGCTGGGTAGAGCGATAATCCCGCTACGGTGCCCACCAGGTCCACGCCATATTCGCGTGCATCGGTGGGGTGATGGCCGGCCCAACTGGCTTCCAGGACGACCGTTCGCCCGCTTTTCAGCCTGAGCAGGGCAACACTGTAATCCTCCACGTCAAACGGTTTCTTTTGATTGATTTCACTTTTGCCCCAATCGGTCTCTCCCAGGCCGCGCGGGCCGAACTTGGCAAAGGTTTGCGCCGAGACCGACTTCACGTCGAATTCGCCGAGCAGGTGTAGGCAGGTGTCGAGCATGTGCACGCCGAGGTCGGTCGTGCAGCCGCCGCCGGAGAATTGTTTCTGCGTGAACCACGAACCAATGCGCGGGATGCCGCTGCGGCGAAGCCAGAAACAGCGGGCGTGATAGACTTCGCCCAGGTCGCCGCGGTCCAGGATCGCTTTGCCGATTTGCGTATGGCGATTGAACCGGAAATTCTGCGCGACCATAAGCGTGCGTCGCATCTTCTTTGCAGTCTCGACGATTTTGGCCGCTTCCTTGGCGTTCATCGCCATCGGTTTTTCGAGCAACACGTGCTTGCGGGCCTGCAAGGCGTCTATGGCGATCCGCGCGTGCAGATGGTTGGGCACAGCGACGGTCAATGCGTCAATGTCCGGCTGGTCGAGCAAGTCATGGTAATCCGCATAGGCGCGTGAGATTTTGAATCGGTCGGCGGCCTCCTTGAGCCGTTCGGGGTTTGTTTCGGCGACAGCAACCGCCGCTGCGCGGGGACAGTGCAGCAAGCTGTTGAGGTGATCGAGGCCGAACCCGCCTGTTCCTATCACCGCACAACGAAGTCGTTCAGGCATATTTTGTTGGGAAGCTTCCTGTTGGTTGTGGCCGACGTGTGACGTGTTCCTTGTAGGCGTTTCGTTTCGCGGGGTCAATCGCGAAATGGATTCCTGGGCTTCTTTTTTAGAGTTGCCGCAGGTCGGCGTTCCGAAGCCGGGCGGGGGGCCGGGACATGGCTTGCCGGAAATCCAACCGCCATGCCCGCAACCTGTTGCGCAACTTTTATTGCCGGGCTTTGTCAAATTTCCCGCTGGTCATGAACAGAAAAGTCATTAACATGTCGAATGTTGATTCGCCGAAGAAAACCAGGGACACCGTGTGAACCAGACGACTCGTTATCTGCAATCGGTCTCCGACCAGCAGGCCATTGAAATCGGCGCGCTGGTCAATTACCTGCTCATTGACGCCATCAAAGTCGGCGCCAGCGACATTCACATCGAGCCGTGGGAAAGCACGCTCGTGGTGCGCATCCGCCTCAACGGGGTGCTCAATGAACTGGTCCACCTGCCGCTCGACCTCATGGAGAAAATCTCCGGTCGCCTCAAAGTGATGGCCAACCTGATTTCGTATCAAACCGATTTGCCGCAGGAAGGCCACGCCCCGGCCAACGCCGAACTCGGCGGCGTCGAACTCCGCATCTCCGTTTTTCCAACCGTGCGCGGAGAAAAAATCGTCATTCGCATTTTCGATCCCAGCAACCGCAGCTTTGACCTTGGCAGCCTCGGCTTCGAAGAGGAGACCCTGCAATCGTTCATCAAACTCCTGGCGCGGCCGAGCGGATTGATTTTGCTCACCGGCCCGACCGGTTCCGGCAAAACCACCGCCATTTACGCGGCGCTCTATCATCTGGTCCAACGTTCCGGCCCGGCCATCAGCATCAGCAGCGTCGAAGACCCTGTGGAATTCAACCTGCCCATGATCAGCCAGGCGCAGATCAATCCGCACAAGGAATTCACCTATCCGGTCGCGCTGCGCTCGCTCATGCGCCAGGACCCGCAAGTCATCATGGTCGGCGAAATTCGCGACCCGGAGACCGCCGCCATCGCCGTGCAGGCAGGCCTCACCGGCCACCTCGTCATCAGCACGATTCACAGTGGCAGCACCGCGGGGGTGTTCGCGCGTCTGATCAATATGGACATCGAACCGTTTCTGCTCGCTTCGAGTATCAGCGGGGTGATCGGACTCCGGCTCATTCGGAAAAACTGCACGTACTGCGCCCAACCCTATCAGCCGGAACCGGGTTTTCTCCGTTTGGTGCCGCCCGAAGCCATCGAAACCGCCGCCTTTCGCCGCGGCGTCGGTTGCGCGGAGTGCGTTCACACGGGCTATTCGGGGCGCACCGCGGTCACCGAAATGCTGGTCGTCAACGAAGTATTGCGCGACGCCATCCTGCAAAAGATGCCTACGCGTTCGCTCCAACAGGTCGCCATCCAGCAAGGGATGCGATATGGATTGGGGCTGGTGGCCGGTAGGATTCCTCCGCCTCCCAAGAACAAGGATATCGACAACCTGGTCCTCCTGAAGCTCACGTTCTTCTTCGGGCCAACGCTGGGTCTGGCGGTCTTCCTGCTCCGCCTCGCAAGGATGGAAAAACTGAGTCCTGGCGGCGTGGCCGCTCACCTTCTGTTTGGGTGTGTCCTCTTTTTCGTGTTTTACAAGTTTACGTTCGCATTCTTTTGGAATCGTCGAGCGAGACGGCTCCGGGCTGATGAATCACGGAAGCAGACAGCTGCCTAGACACGGGCCGTCACCGACCGAAAAGACTTCTTCGTCCGCTTCGTCCTTGTTAAGAACCTCGCGTGGTCTTGAACGTTATTCTGGCCGCGCTGGCGTTCCTCAGCCTCGCTTTGGCGCTCTGGCAATTCCTCGTCGCAATGCGTTTCCCTTTGCACCGACGCGTCGCCGACAAGAGTTTCGCGCCGCCGGTCACACTGCTCAAACCGTTGAAGGGCGCCGACGCCGAGACGTTCCATTGCCTGGAAAGCTGGCTGACGCAGGACTACGCCGGTTCTGTGCAAATCCTCTTCGGCGTGGAGTCGGCGACCGATCCGGTTTGCGAGCTGGTTCGCCGGTTGCTGGCCGCTCACCCTGGACGCGAGGCGCAACTGGTGGTTTGCAGCGAATCGCTCGGCGCCAATGCCAAAGTTTCGACGTTGATCCAATTGCAACGACTCACCCGGCACGACCTGATCACCATCAGCGATGCCGATGTCCGCGTGCCGCCGGATTTCCTGACCAACATAGTGAGTCCGTTGCGTGATCCCGCGGTTGGTTTAGTGAACTGTTTTTATCAGCTGGCCAATCCGGCAACACTGGCGATGCAATGGGAGGCCATCGCGATTAACGCCGATTTCTGGAGCCAGGTGTTGCAATCCCGGAGCATCAAGCCGCTCGACTTCGCGCTCGGCGCGGTCATGACGACCACCCGCCGGCAACTTGAAGCCATCGGCGGTTTCAACGCGCTCGTCGATTTTCTGGCGGACGATTACCAGCTCGGAAACAGGATCGCCAAACGAGCCGGAAGCGTGGTTCTCTCGCCCGTAGTCGTCGAATGTTGGGATTCACCGAAGAACTGGAGCGAAGTCTGGCGGCATCAATTGCGCTGGGCGCGGACCATCCGCGCCTGCCAGCCGCTGCCTTACTTTTTCAGCCTCCTGGGCAACGCCACGCTTTGGCCGCTGCTCTGGGTCATCGCTGGCCTCCCCCCCACCGGCGAAACCTCCGGCACAACGACGGTCAGCGGGGCGACCGTGTCCGTCGTCGTCAGGATTCATCTCCTCTCCCAGGCGCTCCTGTTCGCACTCGTGATCTGGCTGACGCGAGTACTCACGGCGATGCGCCAGGAGTCGAGATTGACGCGTTCCCATTCGCACTGGGCATTCTTCTGGCTGGTGCCGATCAAAGACTTATTGAACGTCGCCGTCTGGGCACTGGCGGTTCTTGGCAAAACGGTTGAACGGCGCGGCCAACGCTATTGCGTACAACGCGGCGGCAAGCTGGTGAAGGTTTCCTAGCACTCGTTTAGCACGGGCAGGGCCAGACTCCCTG
>QHOP01000298.1 GCA_003219345.1 Verrucomicrobiota bacterium | reverse complement strand
TGCACGCGGCCTTCGGCGTCCATCGCGCGCGAGACGAGCGTGTGTTCGCCGGGCGGCGCGTTCTTCCAGTCATAACTCCAGAATGTCCACGAGTATTTCGAGCCTTGTTTCTTGTCCAATTGCAGCGGCGCCCAGTTGCCATTGTCGATTTTCAACTCCACGCGCTGAAGCGGCGTGCCATCGGTCCAGGCCGCGCCGCTCACGCGCAGCGAACCGTCCTTGCGCCGCGCGACGCGCGCGACGACCGACTTCACGTCCATCGGCCCGACGCTGGTTTCGCGCCAGAAGGTTTTGTCGCCGTGTTCTTCGCCGCGAATGGTGACGTATTCGCGCGCCATGTATTTGCTCATGTAACGGCGGTCGAGCAGTTCGATGCGCGTGAGCCATTTCACCCAGGTGATGCCAAACCAGCCGGGCACGATGATCCGCAGCGGCGCGCCGTGGTCTTTTTCCAACGGCTGGCCGTTCATTTCGTAAGCCAGCAGGATGTCGTCGCGCTTCATCGCGTCTCGGAGCGAGAGGCTGCGCGCGAAGTTCTGCAGGTAATCCTTGTCGCGGATTTTTTCAACCTTCTCATCCGCGCCGAAGAAAACAACTTCGATGGCGCGGTCGAGCGGATGACATTCTCTGAGCAACGGGGCGAGCGGCGTGCCGGTCCAGCGAATGTTGCCGATGGCGCCCATGAAGCCAGGATTGGAACTGTTGCCGGAACATTCGAGCGTGGCGGTGACGGTTCTGCGCTTGCGCGCCTTGATGTCGGCCAGCGACAGTGTCCGCGGTATCTTCAGGAGGCCGGAGATTTCGAGATGCCAGTTGGCGCCGTCCACTTCGGGCACGCCATAGTGCTGGACCTGGTAAACCTGATCGTTCGGCGTGATCCAACTCGTGAGGTCCTGCCAGTAAAGCATTTTGCTCTTTGGTTGCACATCGAGGAATGGCACGACGGTCTCGTCCGCGCCCGGGTCGTCGAAGCCGAAGGCGGAGAGTGGAGTTTGGGCGAAGGCGAGCGCGGCGAACGCCACGCTGCCGCGAATCATGTCACGGCGAGTGAGAAGTTGTGGTTTCATGAGTCGGTTATAGAGTGGTTGCCAAAAGTAATTTCCGATTTCACTATTGACAACGTTGCCAGTCCGATCCCCGCAGTACCCACTAACTCCTCCTAGGAGAGGAAGGGTGCTGCGTCACGGTGAGATTTCGGTTCACTCCTGAGAGGGGACTCGGATGGTTTCGTTGAATACGTTATTTCCCGGCGTTTGCGACGCCAATCACGCCGCAAGCAATGCGTCCGCCCGCGTTGCCTACCGGTTGGCTGCCATCGTCCACTTTCGCGTGCACAATCACGCCGCGGCCGATGATTGGATTCTTCATGCCCGCAACCGAAATGTTGTTCACGGTGATCTCGTAGTGCGCTTTCCCGTCGTTGTCGGCGGTCAGGTTGCCGAGGTCGCCGGCGTGACGCATCTCCTTCTCCGGCAGGCCGTGCTGATGTCCTTCAGGATTGTAATGCCCGCCTGCGCTCATGCCGTCGGGCGACGTGCAATCGCCGAATTGATGAATGTGGAAGGCGTGTTTCTGGCCCGGATTCAGGCCTTCGATGTCGGCGACGACTTTCACCGCGTCGCCTTCCTGCGTGAAACGCACGGTGCCGTGACATTTGCTGCCGGCGGTCGCGTGCAATACGGCGACGGCTTGCTTCACGGCAGCCCAGGCTTCGCCGTGCGCTTTGTCGCCATGCTCCGCCGCACGCAGCGAACTGATTGAGGTCAGGCAAGAGGTTGAGACGGCGGTGATGACTGCGAGCGCTTTCCATGTTTTCATAGGCTTTCCTTTCGTGACTCCGATTGGTTTTGGTTGGTTACGTGGCGAAAATTCCGCGGGCTGCGGGATCGGGCCCGGACCGATTAAAATAGACTCGCCCTCACCCCGGCACTCTCCCGCAGGGAGAGAACGCACCGGACTTTGTGCGCGCCTTGCCCTTGAACCAACCCACGGCCCCCTCACCCCTTCCCTCTCCCCCTCCGAGGGGGAGAGGGTGCCCGAAGGGCGGGTGAGGAGGAGGTTCATGGGCAGGGAGAAGCCGGTTAGCACTCGGGATTAACTCACCGTTCAGTGAGCTTGTTCTCATTTCTCCGCTTTGTTTCCCGCCTTTTCCCACGCTTTGAAGCCGCCTTCGAGATTGTAAAGCTTCGGAAAATCGAGTTTGCTCATTTTATCGCAAGCCTTCGCGCTCCGCACACCAGCCCCGCAATGCACGAGATACGTCTTGTGCTTGTCCAGCTTGGTGACCTTCTCCTCAAAATCCGGCGCGTTCACGTCGATGTTGACCGCGCCGGCAATGTGGCCGGCGGCGTATTCCTCCTTGGTACGCACGTCGAGCACCACGTTTTTCCTGTCCGCGCGGAGTTTTTCGAACCCGGCGACACTTACGTTCTTGAACGGTTTGGCTTCCTTCTTTTCTGCGGCGGGCTTCTTTTCATCCCTGGCATCCGCCGCCCGCGCGAGGTTGACGATGCTCACCAGACCCGCCAGAACGATGATCAATGGTTTGGTCAGTTTCATAGGTTTGCCTTTCATCATTTGAGCGTTGGAACGAATCACGATTTGCGTTGGTCACTATCAGATACACCAGGCCAGCGTTGTTGGCGACAAACTTGATTACGGTCGGCTGGCGCCGCAGCCCTTTCGTGACGCTGTCCCCACAGGGGAATGCATCAGGCGCACTTTGAGTGGCATGGCGCAGCTTAACGACTGGCTGTCGCTTTGGTCAGAGCCAGAGGATCGATTTGTCTTAATGCCCAGCGTATGGTCGTTTCGCTGTAAGCCCGGTTTTCTCGCAACGCCTGCAATAACGCAGGCACAGCTTCTTTGGCATCCGGGCCGATCTTTCCCAGGGCCATCGCCGCAAAACGGAAAACATCATCGTTCTGATCGCTTAGCGCTTCTGTGAGCGCCCCCAGTGCTGTCCTGGCCTTCGGGCCGAGGTCTCTGAGGACTTGCGCGGCATCCGTTCGCACCCCGCTGTCGGTGTCTTTCAGCATTTGAGCGGTTGCCGGCACCACCACGGCAGCGTCGTCCTCGACCTGGCCCAAAGCTTTCAGTGCGGCGCGGCGCACATCGGTCATCGGATCCTCCAGAAGAGCGATCAGACCCGGGGCGGATCGTTTCGCGACAAAGCCGAGGTTTCCGAGCGTCGAAGCCGCAACGCGCCGCACTTCGGGGTTCTCATCTCTGAGCGCGCGAGTCAAGTCGGGCGCAGCTTTCTCCGCATCCGGCCCCAGATAGTAGAGAATCAAGGCAGCGCGATAGCGCAGTTCCGCGTCGCGACCGGGATTCGGTGGGGGAAGTTTCCGCAGAAGCGCGGGGGGCAACTTCAGGTAAAGCCTGGCATAAATCCGGTCCTTCAGCGACTTGCCACGGTAAAGAGTCTGGCACAAGTAGGGAACAATCTCTTTGCCGGGTTTTTGTTGCACCAGCTTCGGCAGCACGTGGGACGAAACCGCCCCGGCTCCGCTCCCCACGGCGCCGGTCAATTGCTCGATCCATTCACTGACCAGGCGCCCTTCATAGACCGGCTCGCGTGGGAGAAGAAAAACAAAGAGCAATCCAACGAGCAGAATGGCCAGAACGACCAGCGCGATGATCCGACCCCGTTTCATGACGGGATTAGTAATTCACTTTCTTGAAGGCGACGCGGGCGTTGCCTGTGGCTTAACGACCGGTTTCTTGTCGCCCACGCTCAGTGACACGATGCATGGGACGGCCTTGCTGTTTTGGGAAACGAAATCGATGTGATCAATCGCTTCGGTTGGAAGCGGGTTTACAAACGTGCTGCGATAAAGACGCACACTGGCCCGGTCCGGCGGCGGGTATTCGCCCTGACCGCTCCACGCCACACCCGAGTTCGGGTCGGACACCTCGCTCACTTTTTCTTCCTTTTCCTTCCACCAGTTCCGCACGTGCGCGCCGTAGATGATCGGGAATTGCCGCTTGTCACCGTTCGCATAGTGGATTTCCATAATCGCGATGGGCGTGCCGTCTTCATCGGCGTAGCCGACTCCGTGCAGAAGATGAATGTAGCGGCACGTCTTCTGGACCGGAATGTTCCTCACCGCTTCCTTCAGTTGCGGCATGTTCTGGCTTTTCAGGAGCAGCGTGCCCGAGACGTCGAAAAGAACGCCATCGAAATTCTGCAATCCTTTCGGAACGACTTTCCAGTCCGGATGCGAAAACCAGGAATCCCCTTCTGTGCCAACTACTTTTCCGTAAAAGTTCGACAGGTCAATCAGTTGAGATT
>QHOP01000379.1 GCA_003219345.1 Verrucomicrobiota bacterium | reverse complement strand
TTTTGGACAGCAACCTCGTATCGCCATCGATTCAGAAAGTGGCCACTACTAATACGATCGTGCAATATGCGGCGGGACTTTTGCCGGCGCTGTCCCCGCACACGTACAAGATCGTCTTCAGCGACAACGGGACACCGGCTGATACCCAGACCAATCAATTCCGCTTTACGGTGGCTGACTACCTGACACTGCCGGGGTCGCTTCGAAGCCCCCTCGGATCTGAGGACACCACAAAGCCTGGGTTCAACGTCAGTGTTTATCAGGTGGATACTTTGCCGGTCACCGACCCGCCATCGGTGCAGAGTGATCTGCCTGCGAGCATCGGCTTTTCCGAAGCCGTTTTGGCTGGGCTTGTGGGGCCGAATATTGCGGAACTATCTGGCGCGGCTTCCGGCAACACGTTCGCAGTCCCTGGCGTGGTCAACTGGATCAATTCCAGCGGCGCCACAGCCAATTTCCCGGGCGACGAGCCGTTCCCTGGAATTCCGGGAACCTCAGGCAGCGAGGACAGCTTCATTGACGACGTGCGCACCTTCGTCCGGTTTCCCGCAAGCGGATACTATCAGATGGGTATCAATAACGAGGACCAATTCCGACTCAGCGCCGGGACAGTGGGTTATCAGACGCTCCAACTGCTCTCCCCAACCAACCTCGTCAT
Organism: Verrucomicrobiota bacterium; assembly: GCA_003219345.1. GTDB lineage: Bacteria > Verrucomicrobiota > Verrucomicrobiia > Limisphaerales > AV2 > AV2. The sequence goes on along the minus strand of QHOP01000379.1, from coordinate 12,788 downwards.
CCCCTGCGTGGCTATCGCAACGAACATCACCCAACTGCAGTTCGGCGGCGGCCTGCCATCGACGGCACTCACTGCGCCAGTCGCCTATGCCACGCCGAGCGGAAAGCCGGATGACGCGTGTTTGATTGGAACGAACAGCAGCCTTGCCGGCAAGATTGTGCTCCTGGATCGCGGTGCCACCAACTGCGACTCGGCTTTCAAAGCCGAACAGGCCCAGCTTGCCGGAGCTGTTGCGGTGCTTCAGACAACGCCCGAAGATACGGGTTTCCCCTTCAGACTCGGTGACATCAATACGAATGTCCGGATTCCGGTCCTGGTCATCGCCGAAAGCTATGGAGCGGCACTTCTCAAGTCGTACCTGACCAACGGCATTGTCGTCACCGCCACGATCCGAGGGGACGGCAGTCCGAGAATCGCCGAGTGGGACGGCCCCAAAGGGTTTGGCGCAGTGGACGTGACGGTCGGCTTCGCCGTGCCTGCGGCCGGTGTTTACCCTATGCGCCTCGTCGCCGGTCAGGAGTCCGGCGCGGCTGATTTGGAATGGTTCTCGATCAAACCGGACGGAACGAGAATTCTGGTCAATAACACTTCGAACCCTGACGCATTGCTCGCCTTCCGCGCCCGCAACGCCGGAGCCGTGCCCGTTTTAAATGTGCCGACGTTGTCGGGTGCAAATGTGACCGTCTCCTGGACGGGCGTTGGCATGCTGGAGGAGGCGACTTCCGTGCGAGGGCCTTGGGGCGCTTCGTCCAACCAGAATAACCCGCAAACAATTCCCGCTGCTGCAAACATAAGGCTCTACCGCATTCGACAGCAGTAGAGCGAAACCTGGCGCGTGTCCGAAGACACCATGGCGTGTTATCACCACGCCTTAACATATAAGATGTATTCTTTCGAGCCGTGAGGGGCACAACACGTGACTTCGTAAAATGGCCACAAAAAGCGTTCTCGGACACCAGTCGGCACAGTCGGATAAACAAGTCGAATAGTTTTAATCAAGACCTCCGAAGGAACAAAGGTTTGACGAGTCCATACTGCGCCCGAATGAACTCGTTCGGTGATCGTGTTGACTGTTAAATGTTTCAATACTTGATTTGTGCTCAGTTTAACCAAGCTACACTCCACCCCAGCAATCATCCCCTGACTGATAAAGCTCACGGTGAGCGTTCCGGCGCCAATAATGTTTCCCTCCGGCAGCTTCTGCGTCAGTATGATGCTTCGTTTCTTGACGACTTCCAGCTGGTTGGTTTGCCCGCGGGGGCTGTACCTGATGGTATTTATGAGCTGTCTATAATCAGGCTTTCCGGCTGAGTTGGTGCTAAATTGATCTATCGATAGACCTAACCTCGGTAACAATTCCACAACTTTTTTAGAGGCTTGCTCGCTGCTAGGCACATTCTCCATTAGTGGCTTGTGGGCTTTTACATCCCAACGGTGTCCATCGTCTCCACTCGCATAACCCAGTGTGCCGCTGTTCAGAGAGAAATACAAACACCTCCTCTTTCTGGATGAATCTGTCTTACGCTCTTGTACCCACCATCCTGGAGCCTCCTCATAATCCGATGGGATTGGAGCTGGCTCGCCCTTCAGTTCGAACAGCGTTGCCCACTTTCGAAACGTTTGAGCGTCAAACTTGGACGTCTCGACTTCGTAGATTGGACAAGAGTCACCGACTCGAAAAGAAGGGACTTGCCCTTTGACTATACGCACCCGGACATGCTCGCCGACTAACTCCTCAATCTCGCTCCTGCCTGGAGACTGCGAGAACCCGGCAAGCGCAAGACCGGTCAATAGTGAGAGTGTGAGTACTGCCTTAGGGACCCGAAAATTGAGCCTCGTTACCTCGGCTGCTACAACAGGTGAAATCTCCGCTGCGTTCTCAATAGCCGAAGGCATCAATCGAGGGCTGTAGGATCGGCAAACAGGGTTCGAGAAACTCTTGATAGTTCTTCCAACGGCCGATGGCGCGGGTGTAAAGGGGCTGACTGACGGCTTCGTAGGTGGGCGAGCCGACGGCCTTGCCACGGAGCCGTTCACGATAGTTCAACACCTGGGGTTCCCAGGGTAAACCGAGGAACTCCAGAACGCGCCTCGCCTCCTTTTCCAAATCAGCCACGGTGCTTTCGTAGCGCACTTCCAGCCACGGAGAGGCAATCGTTTCCCGGAACTTCCGCCAGATGCCCATGTCATTGGCATAGCGACGGGCCGCGCGCTCCAGGGTGAGAAAACAGACGCTGTTAGGGTTGAGCGGCAGGTATTGCATGAAACAACTGATCACCACGTCCCGTGGATCGCGCAGGGCGATCACCAACCGCGTTTCCGGAAACAACCGCAGGAATCCCGGGATCACCAGGGTAAGAGTCGGATTCTTGTCGAGGTGAACGCGGTCGCCAATCGGTTCGTTCAACGCCGCGGCCATGTAATCCAGATAGCGCTGGCGCAAGGCTGCCAACCTTTCCATCGGAACCGCGTCCAGTGCCTCGGCGGTCGGCACCGGCGTCGTCGGTGTCAGCCACATGGCCGGAAAGAGGTCACGGGCGAACGCCTCTCGTTCATCCGAGCTCACCAGCCCCGAATGACAATCAAGCACCTGCTCCAGGAGTGTCGTGCCGGATCGGGGAAAACTCGCCAGCACGGCTGTCCTTTTGAGGGGAAACGCGCGACCGGCTTCGACCCATCGCTTGAAGTGAGCGTGCGTCAGCGACTCTGCCAACCCGCGCAATTGACGCAACACCACTTCCGACTCCCGCCGCATGGCCGCCTCCCGCTGCAGAAGAAGTTCCTTGCATTTCAGCATGGCCTGCATGGCCGCTTTGTAATCCTCGTGGCGATCATGGCTCTGGGCAATCTCCGCCCAGGCTTGTGCGCGCACGACCGGATGGGCCCGCGCGCTGGCGGCCAGTTCGTGGAAGAGCGATTCCGACGCTGCCTCCTCTTTCATGCGGCGCAGCAGTCGCGCCTTGAACAGTTGCGCCTCCTGATAGTCGGGATCTGTCCGCAGGCAGTCCTCGATAAGCGAATAGGCTTCCTCCACGCGGTGACGACGTTCATAGAGAATCGCCAACTCAAGATACGCGTCGGGTATCTCCTTCGTGACCTTCAGCACCCGTTGAAAACATTCCATAGCTTGATCGGGCCGAAAAATCATCCGGTAACTCTGGCCTGCCAGGTGCAGGATGTCCGGCTGTTGAGCACCCAGCTTCATCAACCGGTCGAGCATTGTCTCAGCGCGCGTGATCTCAAAGCGCGCGCCTAAAGCCCGACTGCCGTCGATCAGAGCGACAAGGTTTTGGGGATACTTGCGTGCGGCCTCCTCAAATAGCCGCAGGGAAGCATCAAACCGGTTGAGCTGCCACAACGCGCGCGCTTGCCGCAGTTCCGGCAGGTCGGCGCCCAGGCCCGGTATCACCGGCGCTTTCCGGGTACCGAATCGGTTCCGATCCGCCTTCCGGGCCGGCCACGGAGCGCGTTTCTTCTTTCCCATAACGATTTGTTAACCGGGAATCCCGCCGTTGTGGAGCGAGAAAAAAGGGAAAGGTTCGTTGCGCGTTGACAGGCGCAGGTGCCCATCGAATGCGCTTGCGGGCCGGTGGATCAGCCTGAGAATCTGCGAACCATGATTTACTGGTTCACCGGACAACCGGGCTCGGGCAAAACCACCCTGGCGTTGGCTCTCAAGGCGGTCCTTCAAAAAGCCGGTCACCCGGTCGTTCACCTCGATGGCGAATTCCTGCGAGGTTTGATGGCGAACAGAGATTTCTCGGAAGCGGGTCGGACCAGGAACGTCAAAGCGGGCCAGCAGCTCGCGGCGAAACTTCATGCCGAGGGCATTGTTGTCGTGGCTTCATTTGTGTCGCCTTACCGGGACCTCCGGGAAGAGTTCAAAGCGAAAGGCAACGTCGTGGAGATTTATGTTCACACAACCGAACTGCGCGGACGAGAAGCGCACTTCGCGGCCGACTTCGAGCCGCCGCAGAAAGATTTCCTCGATATCGATACGACCCGCGCTTCAGTGGAAGCCTGCCTTCAGCAAATCTTGCAGGCAAAACCCGTTTTCCCCGTGCGCGGGGTGGCAGAGCTGGTTGAGCCGATTCCCCGGCTCAAGCCAAAATCCCTCTGACCAACTCGCCTTCTTCGGCAGGGCCGATCAGGCGCTGGTTCAACCCCTGGAACCGATAGGAAAGCTGATGCGCGTCGAGGCCCATCAGATGAAGGATGGTCGTTTGCAGGTCGCGCACGGAGACCTTGTCTTTCACGACGCCGTAGCCGAGTTCGTCGGTTTCGCCGTAAACGATGCCGGGCTGAATGCCGCCGCCGGCCATCCAGATCGTGAAACAGTGCGGATGATGGTCGCGGCCAAGGAACATCGAGCCGCCGCGCGCCTCGTTCATCGGGGTGCGACCGAATTCGCCGCCCCAAATCACCAGCGTTTCTTCGAGCAGGCCGCGTTGCTTCAGGTCCCGGACCAGCGCCGCGCAGGCGCGGTCCACGTCGCGGCATTTTTTCGGGAATTGATTGAGCAGGTCGTCTCCCGGCCCGGTTCCGTGAATGTCCCAGCCCCAGTCGTAGAGTTGCACGTGGCGCACGCCGCGTTCAACGAGCCGCCGCGCCAGCAGACAGTTGTTCGCAAAACTCGCCTCGCCCGGTTTCGTGCCGTACATCTCGTGGATATCCTTCGGCTCTTTGGAAATGTCGAACACCTCGGGCACGGAAATCTGCATGCGATAGGCCAGCTCGTATTGCGCAATGCGCGTCACGGTTTCCGGATCGCCGCACTGTTTCGCTTCGATTTCATCGAGCTTGTCCAGCGCGTCGAGCGTTCGGCGGCGACTCGAACGGTCCATGCCCGCGGGATTGTTCGCGAATAAGATCGGTTCGCCCGCCGAGCGGCATTGGACGCCCTGATAAACCGACGGCAAAAAGCCGCTGCCCCAAAGGCTCTCGCCGCCCGTCGGGTCCGTGCCGCCGGAGAGCAGCACGACGAAGCCGGGCAAATCCTGGTTCTCGGTGCCGAGACCGTAGGTGAGCCACGAGCCCATCGACGCCGCGCCCGCGCGTGCTGAACCGGTGTAAATGAACAACTCGGCCGGCGCGTGGTTGAACTGGTCGGTCCACATCGACCTGATGAGGGCGACGTCATCCACGATTTCGGTGAAGTGGGGCAGCAACTCGCTGACCCACGCGCCGCTGCTGCCATATTGCGCAAACTTGTACGGTGAGCCGAGCATCTTGGGCACGCCTTTTATAAACGCGAAGCGCTGGCCCTTGAGCAATTCCTCCGGGCACGGCTTCAGGTTCAACTCGGCGAGCTTCGGCTTCCAATCGAACATGTCGAGGGACGGCGGCGCGCCGGACATGTCGAGGTAAATGATGGACTTCGCCTTCGGCGCGAAATGCGGTTTCCTCGGCGCGAGCGGATTGGCGGTTTTGAGCGCGGGCGCGACGCCGGCGTAGCCGTCGCGCGAGAGCAAACCGCCGAGCGCAACGGCGCCGAGGCTCAGGCTGGTTTGACAAAAGAACTGCCGGCGCGTGAGGGCGCGAGCGTGTTCGAGATGAAAGTCGAGCATCTTCACCAAAAAGTCATTGACTGCTGGAAACAGCGTGTAATCCGACGGCATGCCGGTTCAGCGCGCCGCCTCCCGCTTAACGTCATCCCAACGGACCCAATTGCGGCGATCCTGATCGTCCAGCAACCGCGCCAGTTCCCGCCGATAAGCGGGATCCGAAGGGTGAAGCTGGTCGTTGATAAAGGCGACCAACTCGGCTTGCTCGGTCGGAGAAAGCCCGGACACCTCACGCTTCAATTCGGCCAGACTCATATCACACTTTTACGCTGAATCGTCCGCTTTGCCAAATGAAAATCCGCCGTGAACACCCTAATTATCTGTTCGTTGCATCTGTCTGAATGACCATGTTTGTCACACCCGACCAGTCCGGGTATGCAACAACCCACTTGCTTCTGTCACCACTGTAAGGAATCCGTTTCTTCAATGCCACATCTCCCTCTTTCAGGCGAGCGTGATGAGAGATCGCGCCGAATGGCTCAAACAAAAAATAGTCATATCCGTCTTTCGAGCCTTGGTAGTAAACCTGGCCAGTAAGCGTGTTGTGCAAATTCACAGACTCTTTGCATTTCTGATCGTATTCCCTCCTGGTGATGGTCGGCATGCAGGCAACGAGGAAAAAACAGAGGAAAAATGGCACGGCCCTGCGCATAGATTTCTGACAGCGACAATGATGTTCATCCTTTCGTCAGCACTCCGTCCAAGTTCAACAATACATTCGCCACCGAGGTCCACGCGGCGGCTTCGGCAGCGCTCAGATTTTCCGGCAAGGGGCCGATCGGTTCGGTCGCCAGTTTCTGCGCGTCCGCTTCGTGGTCGCGATATTGAGCAAGTTCTTTTTCGTAGAGTTCGACGAGCGTTTTGACTTGTTCGTCTTTCGCCGGACGCGCGAGGCAAAGCTGCAGGCCGTAGCGCACTCGATCGGCGATGGTTTGGCCGCCTTCGCTCATGAGCCGGCGGGCCAGGGCCTGCGAGGCTTCGACATACACCGGGTCGTTGAGGGTGACAAACGCCTGCAACGGCGTGTTGGTGTGAATGCGGCGGACGGTGCAGGTCTCGCGGCTCGGGGCGTCGAAGGTCGCCATGCTGGGATACGGCACGGTGCGGCGCCAGAAGGTGTAGAGACCGCGGCGATAGCGATCCTCGCCTTTGCTTGTCGCCCAGGTGCGTTCACCGTTGAATGCGGCGCGCCAGAGGCCGTCCGGTTGCCACGGGTAAACGGATGGCCCGCCGATTTTGCGGCTTAATAAACCGCTGAGGGCAAGCGCTTCGTCGCGCACCATCTCGGCGTCCAAACGCCGGCGCGGCCCGCGAGACAAAAGCCGGTTGCGCGGGTCTCTCTCCAACAACTCCGGCGTCACGCGCGACGATTGTTGGTAGGTCGCGCTCATCACGATGGTTTTGAGCATCGCTTTCATGTCCCAGCCGTTGTCCCTGAACTCAACCGCCAGCCAGTCGAGCAAATCGCGATGGCTTGGCAACGCGCCTTGCGTGCCGAAGTCCTCCTCTGTCTCCACGATGCCGATGCCGAAAAGCTGCGCCCACAGGCGGTTCACCGCGACGCGGGCGGTGAGCGGATTGTCGCGGCTGATCAACCATTCCGCCAGACCGAGTCGATTCGTCGGCGCGCCTTGTGGAAAAGCGTGAAACGCCGCCGGCACGCCCGGTTCAACCCTCTCGCCGGGGTTGAGGAAGTTGCCTTTGTTCAAAAGATGCGATTCACGGCGCCTGTCGGCGGCCAGTTCGCGCATCACCGGCAAGGCGACCGGCTTGATGTCGTCGAGTTCCTTACGCAGTTTCTTCCCGCCGTCGTCGATCCTGCCCACCGGCGGCGCAAACTCGCCGAAATAATCGGCTAGGTCGCCGCCCTGTTTCTCCGTGCGCTCTTCCGGTCTGGCGGCGAGGATTTCTTTGATGTTTTCAGGCAGTTCGCGCACCGGCGGCGGCTGCGTCGTCACCGAAAGCCGGAAATGGCCGAGGGTGTGGTTCGTCCCGTATTTTTGCACCAGCGTGAAAATCAGCAGCGAACCCTCCTCCTGGATTGGATTGCCTTCGATTTCAAACGACGCGGCGTGCGCGCGGCCGGTTTTGTCGCCGATGCTCCAGCCGTTCTTCGCGTCGGCGCTGCCATCGACAGCCTTGGAGACAGCGTAGCCGCTTTCGCTGTAATCGGCCGATGCGTGCTGAAGTCGGACCTCCTTCTCGTCGGGAACGCGAACGCGGGTTGTTGGGGTGGGCACGGCGTTGAAGTTTCGTTCCCAGACGGTCTTCCGCTGCGCGTCAAACGCGAGCACTTTGAAATCGGCGAGGCGAGTTCCAAGACCGCGGTCCGTGCGGTTCCAGATGGCAATTTCTTCGAGCGGCGTGTCGGCACCAAGGTCGAGTTCCCACCACGGACTCTCCTGAGCTTTGGTCATTGTGGTGGATGCCGCGTCGAAGTTCCCATCGGTGTTGCCATCGATGGCACGGCTGGCTTCCGCGCCGCTGTCGGTGGTCGATTGGTTCGCTTTGCCCTTGGGCGCGACGTTTTCGCGCTCGTTGAAAACCTGGATCTCCGCCAGCGAGAGGACGCGCTGTGTGCCGGGCAACTCGACGCGAACGAAGCGAGCGCGGGGCGGCTCTGTCTTCGGCGAGCGCACCGCGAGTTGAAGTTCATTCAGAACGACTTTGCCTGTTTCAGCAGCGCGGCCAGGCCCTTGATTGGGCAAACTCTCTTCCGGCAACAGTTCGAGCCGGACCGCGGTGATGTTGGTCAAGGAGGTTCGTGCTTTGATCGTGTAGGTGTCCCGTTCCGGCGAATCGCCGCTGGCGAGAATGGAATTGTCGGCCTGCTTGCTGAGGGTCGCGCCTTCATACGATTTGACGGCAACTGGTTCGAGGGCAATCCACTCGATGCCTTTCGCCTGCGCCTTTTCCCACTCGGCCAATTCAGCCGCGAATTCCGGCGTCGTTTTCTTTCGTGCTTTTTCCATTTCGGAAATCTGAGCCTTGAGTTTGTCCATTTTTTCGCGCTGCTCTTTCGTCGGGAGCGGCATCGTTGGCCGTTCGTCGGGCTGGTCGTTGTCCTCGGTTTGATTGAAGAACGCGTAGAACTGGTAGTATTCCCGCTGGGTGATGGGGTCGTATTTGTGCGTGTGGCACTGCGCGCAGCCCATCGTCAGTCCCATCCAGATCTGCGCGGTCGTGTTGGCGCGGTCCTTCACGGCGGCGACGCGGAATTCCTCGTCGTCGGTGCCGCCCTCGGTGTTGGTCATCGTGTTGCGATGAAACGCGGTGGCAATGACGGGGTCTTGGTTCTCGGAACTCGGGTCTTGGAGAAGGAGGTCGCCCGCGATTTGTTCGATGGTGAACCGGTCGTAAGGCATGTTGTCGTTCAACGCCCGGATCACCCAATCGCGCCACGGCCAGATGTTCGGACGGAGCGGGTCAGACCCGTAACCGGCGGAGTCGGCGTAGCGGCTGAGGTCGAGCCAAACACGCGCCCAGCGCTCGCCGTAAGCGGGCGAACTCAGCAAACGATCCACCAATCGTTCGTAGGCGTCGCTTTGCTTGTCGTTCACGAACGCGTCAACCTCCGCTGGCGTCGGCGGCAGACCCGTCAGGTCGAGTGCCAGTCGGCGAATCAGTGTGTGGCGGTCGGCTGGAGGCGACGGCTTCAAGTCGTTCTTTTCGAGCTTCGCGAGTATGAAGGAGTCTATTGCGTTGCGCGGCCACGATTTCATTTTGACTCTGGGCAGCGGCGGTCGTTCCGGTTTCAGGAACGACCAATGCGGAGTATAACGCGCGCCTTGTTGTATCCAGCGGCGGATGAGGTCAATTTCCGCCGCGGATAAAGTGCGACCGGATTTGGGCGGCGGCATCACGTCGTCCGGGTCGGTGGCTGTGACGCGGCGGATCATCTCGCTGTTCGCGATGTCACCGGGGACGATCGCGCGCGAGCCTTTGCGTTCTTTGATGGCTTCGTCGCGGACGTCGAGCCGGAGCTTCGCCTTGCGCGAGCTTTCGTCCGGCCCGTGGCAACTGAAGCATTTGCCGGAGATGATCGGGCGGATTTGGGAACTGAAATCGACTGGCTCGGATTGCGACTGCTTTTTCGTCGAACCGGCCGTAGCGGTCGTCTCAATCATCCAGACTGTCATTGTCAGGATAACCAACCGGACGCGTTGCGGAAAGGACCTGCTCATGCGTTCTAGCCAAAAATGGTTTCTGGAGAATAATTCTACACCAGACCGGGCGTCCTTGGAAAGGGAACACCTCCAAAAATTGGACGTGAACAGGGGCCATGAACGGTGTGGCGAGACTCCGTCGAGCCCTGATCTCCAAATGGATAGAAATCAGGGCCGACGGAGTCTCGCCCCACCCGGTTCATGGACAGGCGTAGCTGGCCCAGGTCGGGAGAGGGGGGTGGCCGCACGGGTTCAAATTTTATATCAGAAAAATAGTTGACTATTTGGTCCACTTGGATAAATTGCAGGCGTGTTCGTTTAAAAGGCGAACCGAAATAGAAAGAAAAGCTTGTTTTATGGGCCGTGTCAGTGATGCCAAAGAAAGATTGATGGGAGCCGTGCGCGAGTTGATCTGGGAGGGCTCTTACGGCAGCACGACCATCGACCAGATCTGCGAGAAGGCCGGCGTAAAGAAAGGCAGCTTTTATTACTTCTTCGATTCAAAAGCGGACCTGGCGGTGGCGGCTATTGACGAGGAGTGGGGGCGAAGGCGCCCCGAGCTGGACTCACTTTTTTCCCCAACAATTCCGCCGCTCGATCGCCTCCGCCGGTATTGCGATTACTGTTACCGTGTTCAGGCTGAGATCAGGAGCAAGTGCGGATGCGTCCTCGGCTGTCCTCTGTTTTCGCTGGGCTCGGAGATCAGCACACAGGAAGACCGTTTGCAGAAGCGAATCCAGGAAATCCTCGATCAAAAGCGCAAGTATCTTGAATCGGCCATTCGCGATGCGCACGCCACTGGAGTGGTTCACGCGCCCGACGCGGCTGCGAAGGCAAGGACGCTTTTCGCCTATTATCAGGGGCTGCTGACCGAGGCGCGGATTCATGACAAACTGGAGATCCTCCGCGACGCTGTTCGGGGGACATACGAATTGCTGGGAGTAAAGGGACCCGAACCAGTGCCCACCTGAAGTCGAAGAATTTTTTTGCACGCGAATTTGACTAAATAGACAACTACTGAAAAGGAAGGAAAGCATGAATGCCATTGATCAAACCAAAGAAAGTGCCGTGACCAAACCGACCGTTGCTAACTTCTGCCCGGCGTCTGGCCAAAAGCTCGGGGCACGGATCGAGCAGACGAAGCAGGCCATCCTGGCCGAATTCCGCGACGTCTTCGAAGCAAATGAACAACTGCTTCGCTTGGCCCTGAGCGAAGCCGAGGCCATGTCGTGGCAAACGGATTATCCGTTCCTGGTTTTCCCGATGCTCGCGACAGAGAAAGCTCAGGCTGTTGCAGTCTGGCACGCCCCGCAGCGGTCCATGCAGCGCACGCCCTCCGCCTGAGTGTATCGGGCGCTTCCATCGCCAAACCCAAAACCTCAAATCCAAAAAGCATGACATCCAAACTCATTTTTCGTCTGGCGTCTTCAGCGCTCTCGCTTGGCGCGGTGATCGCCCTGTCCACTGGATGCGGTCCGGGCAGCGTGCAGCAACACCCGCCGCCACCTTCGGTTACGGTCGCGTCGGCTGAAGGGAAGGAAATTGTCGAATGGGACGAATTCACCGGCCGGGTCGAAGCGGTGGAATCGGTTGACGTCCGTCCACGCGTTTCCGGTTACATCGAGACAGTCCGATTCCAATCGGGGCAGTTGGTGAAGAAAGGCGAGGTGCTTTTCCTCATCGACCCGCGCTGGCATCAGGCGGAGTTTGATCGGCGGCAGGCCGAATTCGAGCAAGCCCAAGTCCGTCTGGAAAACGCCAAACGTGAAGCCGACCGCACGCCGCAACTCCTGGCGAACAAAGCCATCTCGACGGAAGAATCCGACGCCCGCCAGGCGCGCTATCAGGAAGCCAAGGCGGCCTTGCAGGCGGCGCAGGCGGCGCTCGACTCCGCGAAACTCGACCTCGAATACACGCAAGTCCGCGCGCCGATCGACGGACGCGTCAGTCGCGCGCTTCTGACCGAGGGCAATTACGTCAGCGGCATCGCGGGAGCGGCCTCGCTGCTGACGACTCTTGTTTCGGTGAATCCAATCTACGCCTATGCGGACATCGACGAGAACTCGCTGTTGAAGTTTAATGCACTGGCCCAGGCCAGGAAGCTTGAGACCGACCGCGACGGCAGGATTCCGGTCGAACTGCAACTGGCCGACGAACAGGACTTCCCTCATCGCGGTTACCTCGAGTCGTTCGACAACCGTCTCGATCCCAACACCGGCAGCATTCTGTTGCGCGCCGTGTTTCCAAATGGCGACGGCCGCATCGTGCCAGGTCTGTTTGCGCGCATCCGCGTGCCGTTGAGCGAGCGGCATTCCGCTTTGTTCGTGGACGAACGCGCTATCGGCACCGACCAGGCGCAAAAGTTTGTGCTCACGCTGAGCTCGACGAACACCGTCGAGTATCGCTCGGTGAAGCTCGGTCCGGTTGTTGACGGCAAACGCATTGTCCGTTCCGGACTCAACGCCGGTGAGATGGTGGTCGTTAACGGCCTGCAACGCGTCCGCCCCGGGATGCCCGTCACGCCGCAAGAAGCCGTGGCGATCAACGACAGCCCAAAGCTGGCGAAACGCTGATCCACCACGCCGGAGTCGACTATGAACTTTTCCCACTTTTTTATTCGCCGCCCGATTTTTGCGGGCGTGCTTTCCATCGTGATCTTCATCGTTGGGTTCATCGCACTGGGGCGGTTGCCGATCAGCGAATACCCGGAGGTTGTTCCACCCACCATCGTCGTGCGCGCGACGTATCCCGGCGCGAACCCGAAGACCATCGCCGAAACGGTCGCGTCGCCGCTGGAGCAGGCCATCAACGGTGTCGAGGATTCGCTCTACATGTTTTCGCAAGCCACGGGTGACGGCGTGGTGACGTTGACCATAACTTTCAAGCTCGGCACGGACATCGACAAAGCCCAGGTGCAGGTGCAGAACCGCGTTTCGCAGTCGCTGCCGAAATTGCCTGAGGAAGTTCGCCGGCTCGGCGTCACGACCACAAAGCAATCGCCCGACCTCACGCTGGTGGTGCACCTGTTCTCGCCGAACGGTCGCTACGACGAGGTTTA
>QHOP01000297.1 GCA_003219345.1 Verrucomicrobiota bacterium | reverse complement strand
CGCCGCTTCATGACCGCGACCGACTATTCTCCTGGGATCAAACCCGTGAAGTCAGGTCAAGCAAGGGTGTTTGAACTTCGCACTTACACCGCCACGGCGGATCACCTTTCAAATCTCAACACCCGCTTTCGCGAGCACACCTGCAAACTTTTCGATAAGCACGGCATGGTGAACGTGGCTTACTGGAACCTTATGCCCAACGAAAAGGACGCCGACAACACGCTCATCTACATCCTTGCGCATAAGAGCAAGGAAGCGTCCGACACGTCATGGAAGGGGTTTCGCGAAGACCCGGCGTGGGTCGCCGTGAAGAAAGCATCCGAAGAAAAAGCAGGCGGCTCACTCACGGTTCCCGATGGCGTGAAATCCGTTTTCATGACGCCGACGGATTATTCGCCGACGAAGTAAAATTTCGATCCGCGAATCAACGCGAATGCTCGCGAATGGAAAAATTTGGCGCCGATGCGCGACGCGCAATGCTTTTGGTCCTTCACAAAACTTTGCTTCAGGTGAAGCAGAGTTTTGTAGCGCGGCGCAACGGTTGATGGAAAGCCTCCTTTCGCTTTTGCGCACGCATTGAGACCATGAACCACCCCTCACCCGACCTCCGGCCACCCTCTCCCCATCGGATGGGGAGAGGGAAGGGGTGAGGGGGCGGAGGTTCATGGAGAGTCGGGCGTCTCCGTCAAACACCGCCAGTTTGATTGTCTGAGACAGATGCCTGCAGTTTGATCTGGTCCGCCAATTCTTCCGCCGGATAAGTCCAAATCTCCGCCAGCGTCGGATGATAATGCGGCGTGGCGGCCAGTTCGTGAACGGTCATCCGATTGGCCATCGCAACGATGATTTCGTGGATCAATTCGCCTCCCATCGGGCCGACACAACAACCGCCGAGAATTTCGCCAGTGTCCGGATTCGCGAGCAGCTTCACGAAGCCGTCCCTGGCGTCCATGATCAGCGATTTGCCATGATCGCTGAATGGATAACTGGCCTCAAGGTAGGGAATATTCTTCGCTTTCGCTTCCTTCTCCGTCAATCCTACCGTGCCAATCTGCGGGTCGGTGAACACGATGTGCGCGAGCAAGCGATAATCCATGTCGCGCGGCCGGTCCGGACGCGCGATGTTGTGCGCGGCAATTTCGCCCTGCTGAATCGCGATGTGCACGATCTCGTGCGGACCGGTGCAATCGCCGGCGGCGTAAATGTGCGGCGCGCTGGTCTGCATCCGCGCGTTGGTGACGATACGCTCGCGTTCGGTTTTCACACCTGCCTTTTCCAAATGCAAAGGCGACGTGCTCGGTGTGCGACCGAGCGCGAATAGAATTTCATCGGCGGCGAGGCGCACAGTCTTGCCGTCGTGCTCAAACGAGACGGCTTTCCGATCACCCTCGCGCCCGGCGCGGAGCAGTCTGGTGTTCGTGAACACGGCCATGCCCTCGCGGCGAAACGCCTTTCCCAGTTCAGCCGCGGCGTCGGTGTCGAAATCGCGCAGGATGCGCTCGCTGCGTTGAATTAAAGTTACTTGAGTGTCGAACCGCGTGAAGAACTGCGCGAACTCGACTGCCACAGCGCCGCCGCCGAGAACAATCAAGGACTTCGGTGGTTCGACCAGCCTGAGCGCATCGTCGCTGGTGAGATAGCCGGCTTCCCGGAGCGAGGGCAGGGGAGGTTCCGAGACGACGGAACCGGTGCTGATGATAAAATATTCGGCGGTGAGCGTTTCGCCGGTGCTGAGCGCGACGGCGTGCGGGTCGGTGAACCGGGCCGTTGCCCGAATAAATTTGAATTTGCCGCTCGTCAGCTGCTGGACGCGGTCGTCGGCGAAGTCTTTGATCATGTCGTTTTTTCGCGCCATGACCTGCGCGAAATCGAACCCGACGTTTTTCGCGCGGATGCCCCAGGTCCCCGCGTGTCGCGCCAGGTGAATGACATCCGCCGCGTAGAGCAGGGCCTTGGTGGGCATGCAGCCGCGCAGGATGCAAAGACCGCCGACCTCCTTGCCGCCTTCGATGACGACGGTTTTCAAGCCGGCGCCGGCCGCGGTGCGAGTCGCCGCGTAACCGCCGCTGCCGCCGCCGATGACGGCAACGTCGAAATCGAATTCGTTCATGTTTGAGAAGATGGAAGCGTGGCGAAAAAATGCAAATTTCAAAATTGAAATTGTCGCCGCGCCTTTGAATCATCTAATGATTTAACGATTCAACGATTCAACGATTCAACGATTTAACGATTTAACGAACCATGGCCGACCTCATTTATCCTCGCAGTCCGCGTGAAACGATGTGCGGTTGGATGCACCTGCCGCGCTATATCGACAAGATTCGCCTGCACCTCGCGGGCAAACTGCATCCGGATTATCAACCGAACCTGGGCAAGGGCTTCGACGAAAGGTGGCTGAAGGCCGCCGGTCTCACGCAGGAGCAATTTATCGAAGTTGTCAAAGGCACGATCACGGACGGCCAGGTTGCGGACTGGGTCTTGAAGAACGTGAAGAAGAGCGACGCGGATAAACGCGCTCACAGCGAGTCCATGCTCAATCATCCGGGGCCCGACGACGCGGAAATGCAGGCTCGCCTCAAGCTGCGCAAAGAGCAGGCGGGGTTGACCCATCGCGATGACATCAAAACGTTTGTGGATTTCATCGACGCCGACGAGAAGCGGATGTGATGCGTTAACCCGTTGAAACGTCACCTTGCGGCAACACGATTCAACGATTCAACGCGCGGCCACCGTCCGCGCGAAGAACTGCGTCTTCTTCGTTTCAACTGACGACCCGCAAATACGGATGTTGCGGACTTTGCCGACGTCGTCGAATGAGCCGAAGCCAACGTACCCCGCGCCGAACGTCTTGTCCGTCCCGATCATAATCGCTTTGGTCATGTCGTCGAAATAGACCTTGATGCTGCCGTCGCTGAACTTCCGTTCCAGCTTCACGTGGTGCCATTGGCTCAGGCCCCAGGTAATGCCTTTGGTTGTCTGTTTTGCGATCGCCAGGCGCGGCTGGTTGTTCACGATGAAAATGTTGTGCGCGTGCGGATCGGCGGCGACGGCCAAGTGCGCGTAATAGAAGTGCGTCGGGTCCTGAACGCCGAAGAACAGGCACATGTCCTGGTGCGGGTAAGGCTCCTTCGTGGAAAGCAGGTCGGCTTCGAGAATAAAATCGCCGAAGACTTTGTCCGCGATGAGCGCGATGTTCAGCGGGGAGCGGACGGCGGGGCTGTAATCGCTCTGCTGGAAGAGTTCCAACGCCGGGCCGCTGTCGTCCTTGCTCAACCGCCACGCGCCTGGATCGGTCAGCACAAAATCCTTCAGCGCCGCCGCCCGGTTGCATTTCTGGTCATACAGCACTTTGTAGTCGGTGGGAAGATTGGCCGGCTCGCCGGCAGGCGTGACGCTCACGGCAAGGGTTAAAAACGTCATCCACGTTGAGGCATCGAAACGATTCGAGTGCGGCCGCATGGTTTGCTTTAACGATTCAACGATTCAACGATTCAACGATTCAACGATTCAACGGTTCAACGATTCAACGGTTCAACGTTTTAACGCCATCTCACACCTTCGCCGGCACCTCGAACGGCTCGCGATACTCGCGTGTCAGCAGTGGGTTGGCGTGATGGTTGTTGGTGAATTTCTGCTGACGCGGATTCATCGTGAGAAACTCGCCGAGCGTCGCCTGAGTCCTGCTCAAGTCCACGCCGTTCGCTTCAAGGTGGTGCTGCATTCGCTCGAACGTTTTCACCGCGTCCTTGTCGGTCTTGATTTTCTCGCGGATTTCGTCCGGCAACACGTGCTGGCCGAGGCGATACGAGACGTTGCCCGTGTGGCACAGCGCGCTGGAGATGAATCCTTCCTGAATGTCCGCGTGCAGGTCGCTGACCTTTCGGCTGCGCATCGCTTCAATGAAATTCTCGAAGTGGCTCGACGCACCGGACCACTGTTTCACCTCTTTGCCATCCTTGTCGAAGGCGGTGGCGCTGGAATAATTCGGGACGAAGACGTGACCGCCTTCGCATTCGATGATCACGCAAACGCTGCCGCCTTTGCCTTTCTCGTCGGGATACCTGTCCATGTCGCCAGTGTTCCAGCCTTTGTCCGTCTGACGTGACTTGTCCTTCGGCAGGCCGCGCACTTCAAAGATCAACGGCGCTTTTTCGTAATCGTCGGGTTCGCCCAGGAACCAGCGGGCGATATCCATCTGGTGAATGCCCTGGTTGCCGACGTCGCCGTTGCCGTAGTCCCAGAACCAGTGCCAGTCGTAATGAAAACGCTTGCGATGAATCGGTGCCTTGGGCGCCGGTCCACACCAAAGATCGTAATCCACGCTCGCTGGCGGCGGCTGCGGGCCCTCCACCTTGCCAATGCTCGCGCGCGGCTTGTAACACAGACCGCGGGCAATCACGATTTTGCCGAGGTTGCCGGCGCGGACCCATTCAATCGCCTCTTTGATCGCCTGGCTGGAGCGGCTCTGCGTTCCCGCCTGCACGATCCTTTTGTGTTTGCGCGCCGCCTCCACCATTTTGCTCCCTTCCCAGACGTTGTGACAGACCGGCTTCTCCACGTAGACGTCCTTGCCCGCCTGCACGGCCAGAATCGTGGCGAGCGAGTGCCAGTGGTTCGGAGTCGCGATGCTGATGGCGTTGAGGTCCTGCAGCTCGAGCAGTTTGCGGATGTCGGTGAAGCCTTCGACCTTTTCGTTGCGCTTGCCGAATTGCTCCACTGCGGCGTCCAGGATTGTTTTGTCAACGTCGCAGAGCGCGACGATGCGTACATTTTTCTTCGCCAGTCCGCGCAGTTCGGAGATGTGGTCCTTGCCGCGCCCGCCGAAGCCGACGACGGCCACGCGGATTTCGTCATTGGCGCCCGGCACGCGCGCCCACGAGGAAGCGGGCAGGCTGGCTGCGGCGGCGGTGAAGGCGGTGCTTTTGAGGAAACTTCTGCGGTTCATTGTTTTCATAAATGCTTTCGACGATTGTTGTTTGCTTCAGTTCAACCACGACTTATCGCGCCAAGGCCGCAACCGAGGTAGCGCAGACTTCCAAGTCTGCTGTATCGTGGGTTTCCAAACCCGCCAACCGTGCGCCACTGCCAAGCCCCGCCGATTTGGAAATCGGCGATACAGCAGGTTTGGAAACCTGCGCTACGCCGGCGCGGCGTTTGGTCTCAGGATTCATTTTTATTCGTGTGGATTCGTGGTTATTCGTGGTTTTCGTGAAATTATTGTTTGGCGTATTCCGCGTAACGCTGCGCGACCTTCGCCTCTTTTTCATCGCCGGGGTGAATATAGAAGCGGTAGCGGAAGGTGACATTTTTCCCGGCAGGCACGGGGAAATTGCCGGTGCCGGCGGGTTTCTTTTCAAAATCATGCAGCCCGAACGGATTGGCGCCGAACAAACCGTAATCGCGCACGTGCCACCAGGTCGGGTGCCGCGGGTTCTGTGGATGATCGAAAATTGCGACGCCAACAGTCTTGCCATGCACCGGCCCGTAGTAGTCCACCCAATTCGCTCGTTTGCCCCAGGTCGCGTCGTCGCGCACGCCTTCGCTGTTGACGATGTGGCCGGTCGGCTTGCCTTTGTTGAATTTGTTGGGCGCCAGCCGCATCGTTTCGTTAAGCCGCATCGACATCATGCCTTCCTTGGTGTCGCCGAAGACCAGATCGCCGTTCGACGCGTAAATCGTGACTTCAAAATCGAAGAGCCGTTCTCCCGGGTGATTATAGATGCGAATCGTGCGGTCGTCCGTGCAAACCACTTTGCCGTCCGGCGCGACGTATTGATCCTTCGACCGGATCAGGCCTTCGTCGCGGCCGGATTTGATTTCGGTGAACTCCTCGTGCACGGTCCGGCCGGCCTTGGGTTCCTCGCTCCAGAAATCGACGCCGTTCATTTCGCCGTGCTCGAACCAGAGCGAGCGATGATGCTTGTGGTCGTGCTCCTCGTTGTTGGCCTCTTTCATCGGCCAGTCGCGCGTCATCGGCAGGCCGTCCGGGTCGATGACCGGGTAAAGGAACGGCCGGGAGACATCCTTGAAATGATATTCGCTGAACAACTCGCCGTTGATTTCAATGCGCAGCCGGTCGTCGAGTTGAGTGATCTTGACGCCGCCCTTCGGTTCCGCGGCGCGGGCTGGGCATAAAAGGCCGGCTGCGGCCAGCACAAGGACAACGGACGATCTGGTCAGACTCTTCCGGGTCATTGCACTGAATGCTACTGACCCGGATGAAGCAGGGTCAATTCAAAATCTTGTGAGCCTGTTCCAAGGCTCAGGGTCTTTTCTTTTGCGAACGTGAAGCGTTGGAGTTCATGCTTTAGCATGTCGGAGGATCGAGCGGCCTGAAGGCTGAACTCCAACATGTTCGCCGGACAAACCCAAAGGATCTTGGTTCCAAGCTGCAAGACCGTTTGCACTGGGCGGGACCATTCAATTCAATTGGAATCGCGAGCGTGGTGGCGTGGCACGGGCGTCCCGCCCGTGTGTTGCAGCAGAGGCAGCCTTGTGGCAGAACGGAAAACGCCCGTGCCACTATTTTTTGACCGCCTTCACTGTCCGGTCGGCTGGGTCAATCACAAACTTCATCCCGTCT
>QHOP01000296.1 GCA_003219345.1 Verrucomicrobiota bacterium | reverse complement strand
GAACTCGCGCAGCGTGCCGTCGCTTTCGTCGGCTTCGACGACAAAATGCGGAGTGCGGAGTGCGGAGTGCGGAGTGAACCGCGCGTGGCGTTCGAGCTGCAGCACGGGCGCGCCGATGGCGTAGCTTGGTTGCGCCTGCAACTGTTCAAGCGCGAAGCTGAGCAACGCGCTGGTCGTCGTTTTCCCGTGCATGCCAGCGACGCAGATGCCGCACTGTCTCTCCACCAAACCCGCCAGCAGGAATGCGCGCCGCACAATCGGGACGTTCAATTCCCGCGCGGCCTGCAGTTCCGGGTTGTTCGCGCGGATGGCCGACGAATAGACCATCAGCACGGGACGCGCTGCGCGGAGTTGCTCCGCCGCGTGGCCGAGGTGGATTGTCGCGCCGCGCGCGCGAAGCTGGCGGATTTCTTCATTCAACGACAGGTCCGAACCGGCGACGGCATGGCCCAGGTCGAGCAGCAAATGTCCCAATCCGCTCATGCCGCAGCCGCCGGCGCCGAGGAGATAGACCACGCTGCCCTGTCCCGCCGCTTCCAGCAGGTCGCTCACTTGAACGGGATTCAGCGGATTCACGCAACGCGCGCGGTTTGAATTTCCACTCGTCCAGGACCAACCGGCCTGGCGCCGGGCGGTTCCCCCTGCTTCAGCAACGGGGCAACGCGCACTCCGTTGCGAGCCATCGCCTCGAGCATTTGTCCGGCGATTTGTTCGGCGGCGTCGGGCTGATGCCATCTCGCCAAAGCCTCTTTCATAGATGCGCTTTGTTCGGGCTTCTCAATCAATCCTTTTACCATCCCGAGCAGGATCTCCGGTGTGGCCTTCTCCTGTTCCAGCATCCGCGCCGCGCCGCTCTCGACGAAGGCCCAGGCGTTGTAAAACTGGTGGTTGTCTGCGGCCGAAGGATACGGAATCAAAACAGCGGGCACGCGCATCGCAACGGCTTTGAGTTTTTGCGCTGCATACGCATCACGGACTTTGTCGAAATCACTGGCGCCCGTCAGATGCAGGAATTGCAGCTCGGACAACTGCCCGGCAAGGAGCGGCAACGATCGGGTCACCAGCTGGTTCACGCCGCGTGCGCCCTGGCTTCCGCCCACAACGAGCAAGACCGGCCGATTGCCGTCCAGTCCGAGCGCGACGCGGCAGGCACTCGCGTGCATCGGATGGAATTGCGGCCGCACAGGCGTGCCGGTCACCTTCACTGTCAGGCATCGCAACCGCCGCGCCGCGGTGGGAAATCCGACGAAGGCGGCGCGGACAAAGGGCGCGAGCCAGCGATTCGCCCGGCCGGGAATGGAATTCGACTCGTGGAGGAACGTCGCTGCGTCGGCTTTGCGTCCCGCGAGAATCGGCGGCGCGCTGGTGAAACCGCCCATGGCCAGCACGGCCTGGGGGGGACGCGCTCTGAACATTTGCTTCGCCGCGAGATACGACTGCCAGAAGCCGCGCAGGAAGGCGCCGATTTGTCCGTTGACCAACCCGACGGCTGACAGAGTCACAATTTCCATGCCGACCGCCGACTTGACCGCCTGTTGGTCCACTTCCTTGGGCGAAATGATCAGCGAAAGGGCGCAGCCGCTGCGCGCGAGCACTTCCGCGACGGCGAGGCCAGGGAACAGATGCCCGCCTGTGCCACCACATGCGATGGCAACCAATGGAACTGTCTCGGCGGACTGCATCAAGCGGTCTGTGGAATGGCTGTTTCTTCAACGTCGCTGGGGTGCCGCGCGGCACTGCGATGGTCGGCAGCGCGACGGGCGACGCTGAGCAGCAGGCCGACGCAAACCAGCATCAGAAAAAGATTCGAGCCGCCGCGGCTGATAAACGGCAGCGGCAGGCCCTTGTTCGGCAACGCGCTGGTCACGACGCCGATGTTGATGAACGCCTGCAAAGCGATCAAAAAAGTCAGTCCGGTCGCCAGCAGCAGCCCGAACGTGTCGCGCGAATTCCAGGCAATGTAAATACCGCAGACGAGCAGCACGACGAAGGCGGCCACCACGCCGAGTGTCGCGATCAGACCGAGTTCTTCCCCGATATTTGCGAGGATGAAATCGGTCTGGTGCTCCGGCAGGTAACCGAATTTTTGCCGGCCATTCCCCAAACCGAGACCGGTCCAGCCGCCGGAACCGAGGGCGAGCATCGCCTGCCAGGCTTGATAACCCACGCCCTCCTTGGTCTCTTCGGGATTCATCCAGCTCAAAATGCGTTTCATCCGCACGGGATTATTCAGCAAAAAGATCATGAAGGTCGCGGCGCCAACCAGGAGCGGTGGAAAGAAATGACGCCAGCGAACCCCGGCCACGAGCAACATGATGCCGCTCACCGTCGCGAGGAGCAAAGCCGTGCCCCAGTCGGGTTCGAGGAAAATCAAACCGAGCGTCAGGCCGATCAACACGCCGGGCACAACCAGGCCGCGTCCAAACGTCGGCATGACCCGTTGATAGCGCTCGGCGTAGTGGGCCAGTAGAATCACGAGCGCGAGCTTGACCAGTTCCGACGGTTGAAAACTCTGGTGCGCGATGTTCAGCCAGCGCCGGGCGCCGCCCGCCTTGACGCTGATACTGCTGGGAACCAAAACCACCGCGAGCAGCGTGATCGCCACGAGGAACAGCGGTAGGGAGATTTTTTTTAGATGACGATAGTCAGCGCAGGCGACCATTCCCGCCGCGGTGAGTCCCAGGCCGCAGCAGATGACCTGGGCGACCGGATAATTGGCGCCCGGTTGGCTCATGCTCGAGCTGTAGAGCATCACCAGTCCCAGTGAGAACAGCGCTGCGACGCAGAACACCAGGATTGTGGTGGCGTATTTCATCGCTGATAAATCATCCGCGCAAACTCCGAGCGATAGTATTTCTCTCGCGAACGGCCACCGGGCCGAGGTCATCCGGCGACTGCCGGACTGAAACTACAGATTGCCGGGGGCTGGCGCCGTCACCGGCGCAGGTTTCGCGACCGGCATCTTCAGTTTGTCACCAGCCTTGATGCGGTCGGTCTTCAGACCATTGAGCGCTTTGATCTCGTTCACGCTCGTGCCATTGGCCCTGGCGATCTTGGACAGCGTGTCGCCGGTCTTCACGACATACAAATTCTCGCTGGAGTTGCTTGGAGTGGCCGTGGCGATCATCGGTGAAGCTGAAGCCGGCACAACCAGTTTCTGGCCCACTTTCAGTCGGGTGGAGTCAACGCCCGGATTGGCCTTGGCGATGGCGCTCCAGGAGACCCCGAATTTTTTGCCAATGGTTGTAAACGTGTCGTGTTTGACCACGACGTACTCGCGGGTCAGGCCGGGAGCAGCCGATTCCACCGGTGGTGGCAGCAGCGGGAGGTTCTGGGGCGCCGGGTTAGTGGCTGGAGGAGCGCTCGTCTGCGTCAAGTCCGGCGGCAGCAGGTTGGTCTGCTGCGGCGCGTTGGTCGGGTAAAGGTTGCTCTGATCCAGCGGCGGCAATGCGCTGTCGTTGGTCGGCGGGTTGGCCTTGGCGCTGATGTCCTCCTTTTTGCAGCCCTGAATGAGCAGGCCGCCCAGGAAGACCATATGAATGGCCACAATGATGCAGGCGACACGAAGATGCGGTTTGCCTTTGGCCTTCTGCTCAAGCAGCGAGCCTTTGGGAATCAGAGGATTCGGAGTATTCATAATGAGTGGTCGCGCTGGTCGCTGCGTTGTTTCGCTTTCTACTGATAGTTGCGTTTATTCTTCGCGCCGGCGTTTTCCCTCAAAAAACGCCGACCCAAATCGTTTTCTTCAAATTTCCTGTCGGACTGGTTCGGCGGCTTTGGTTTCGCGCGCACCGCTGCTGGCGTTCGCGCCGGCGGCACCGCGACGGGCAGTTTGTTTCAAGTGCTCAACGGCCTGGCGAAACACCTCTCCCCGGTGCCGATAGTTCTGAAACATGTCAAAGCTGGAGCAGGCTGGTGAAAGTAAAACTACATCGCCAGAAACAGCATTCGCAGCAGACTGCTGCACTGCTTGTAGCAAAGAGCTTACGATTGTGCAAGGAGTAAAAAGGCTCCACGCCGCGCGAATTTTTTCACGCGTTTCGCCGAGCACGAAGGCCTGCTTCACACGCTGCGACAGCAGCGGCCCGAGGTCGTGGAATTCAAAGCCTTTGTCCTGTCCGCCGGCAATCAATAGCACGTTCGGCTCGCCAGCCTTGGCGGCGGGCATTGCCAGCAGCGCCTTCTGCAACGCGTCAACATTGGTCGCCTTGGAGTCGTTAACGAATTGGACGCCGCCGATTTCGGCCACCACTTCGCAACGGTGCGGGGCTGGCTGGTAAGTCATCAGGGCCTCGGCCATTTCGTCCAGCGGAATGCGCAGGACGTGTCCCACCGCCAACGCGCCCATTAGATTCTCGGCGTTGTGCGGACCGCGCAATTTGCATTTGTCCATGTCGAGCAACGGGCCGGTCCAGTCCGCCAGCCGGCTGACCAGCAAGCCGCGGTCCAGGTAAATGTCGGCGCGGTGATTATTTGCGCTGAAGGTGATGACCTTGGACGGAATTTCGAGATTCAAAGAGCGCAGCTGCGCCAGCGCCTCGCTCTGGACAATCGCCCAGTCGAACGCCTGCTGGTTCATGAACAGGCGGGCCTTGGTGCGCGTGTAATCGGCCATGCTGGGATAACGGTCCAGATGGTCGGGCGTGATGTTCAGCAGCACCGCCACGACCGGCCGGAAGAACTGAATCGTCTCCAATTGAAAGGAACTGACTTCGAGCGTCAGAAAATCCAGGTCTCTGGTCTGAACGGCCACGGCGCACACAGGGAGGCCGATGTTACCCGCCGCGACGGTTTTACGGTGAGCGTGTTTGAGGATGCGCTCAACCAGTTCCGTGGTCGTGGTTTTGCCGTTAGTGCCGGCGATGGAAATGTTCAGACAGAGGGACTGTTGGTAGCCCAGTTCAAGTTCACCAATCACCGGAATGTTGCGCCGGACGAGTCGTTGCACCAGGGCCGACCGGCTCGGCACGCCGGGACTGACGACGGCCAAATCCGCGGCGTCACTCGGCGGCTCTTTGACGCCGAGCCGAACGTCCACGCCGGAAGTCCGCAACGCCTCGGCTTCAAGGCGCAGTTGCGGCGTGTTGGCGCTGTCAATCGCCAGCACTCTCGCTCCACGCTGGCGCAACAAATCGCTTGCCGCGCGACCGCTCAAACCGAGCCCGATGACCAACACCCGTTTGTTTGCCAGCTCTTGCATGTTTACCGCAGTTTCAACGTGCTCAACGCCACCACCGCGCAGAGGATGCACAAAATGTAGAAGCGCGTGACGACTTGTGATTCATACCAGCCTTTCTTCTCAAAATGGTGATGCAGCGGCGCCATCAGGAAAACCCGCTGCCCGGTGCCGGTGCGGTGCCGGGTGTATTTGAACCACGCGGTTTGCAACATGACCGAAACCGTCTCAGCCACGAACACGCCGCCGGCAATCACCAGTACCAGCGGTTGATGGATCAGCACTGCGATGATGCCCAGCACGCCACCCAAGGCGAGCGAACCGGTGTCACCCATGAACATTTGCGCCGGATGACAATTGAACCAAAGGAAACCAAGGCCCGCGCCGATCATCGCCGCGCAGAAGATGGTCAATTCCCCTGCGCCGTTGACATAAGGGACTTGCAGGTATTCGGCGAATCTGAAATTTCCGGCGATGTACGTGAACACGAGAAACACCGATGCGACAATCAAGGTACAGCCGATGGCCAGACCGTCCAGACCGTCGGTGAAGTTCACTGCGTTCGAGCTGCCCATAATCGTCAGCACCGTCAGCACCAGTCCCGCCGGGCCCGCCCCGGTCAGGACCGGGTGTTTGAAAAAGGGCACCATCACCTCGCTGATCAACTTTTTCGTTTCGGGCAACATCCAGAGATAAATTCCGATGAACAATGCCAACGCGAATTGCACCCAGAGTTTCACCTGGGACGCCGTGCCGCGGTTGTTCTGCTGGGTGATTTTCATGTAGTCGTCGTAGAAACCCAGGCCGGCCAGCACGATCAGCGACAGCAGCGTTAGCAGGATCAATGCGTTCCACTGCGTCCACAACAGCGCGGCCAGATCGAGCACCAGCACGATCAGAATGCCACCCATGGTCGGCGTTCCCTTTTTACTCAAAAAGCGCGCCCCCAGCCCGCCGCCCTCCTCCGCTTTGTCGGTATACTGCTGACCGAACTTGAGTTGTGTGAGCCAGACGATCACCTTCGGCCCCAGCCACAAACTCAGCAGCAGTGCCGTGACCGCCGCGCCCGCGCTCCGAAACGTGATGTAACGAAAGACGCGCAGCGGCGACAGGTAGTCCGCCCAAGGCGTGCCCGCCGCCTGCTGCTGGAGGAATTGGCTGAGGTAATAAAGCATCGTTTAGTCGTGCCGATAACGCGGCATGGCCTCGGTCAGCGTCGATTTAAGCCGCCGCCAATCGACCAGTTTTAGCAGGAAATTGGGGACCTCGGAAACGACATTTTCGGGCTTCCGTCCATCCGCCACCGAACGACGAGAACGCCGTCCGTCCGTCATTTTTGATCCCGAGTTCGTCTTGTTCATTTTTTGCTGTTTTCGTCGCGCAACACTTCGCTCACACGTTCCAAGCGCGAAGCGCGCGAGGCCTTGATCAACACCACGTCGCCCGGCCTCACGAAACGCTTTACGGCATTGGCTACGGTTTCGACTTCCCCCAGCTCGATCACGCGCATCAAGCCGGCGGCGCGGGCGGCTGCACCCATCACACCCGCCATTTTTCCCACGGCGAACAATTGATCCACGCGCAATTCGGCGGCGCGGCGCCCCACTTCCGCGTGCGCCTCGGCTCCGTGCGGCCCCAGTTCCGCCATATCGCCAAGCACGGCCACGCGCCGGCCGGCGCATGGAAATTCTTGCAACGTCTCCAACGCCGCGATCATCGAGTCGGCGTTGGCGTTGTAGGCGTCGTCCAGCACGCGCACGCCTTTGGCCGTCCAGACCTGCATCCGCATGGGCGCCGGCCGGCACTCGGCCAGGCCGCGTTGAATTTCTTCGCGCCTCAAACCCAGCTCTCTTCCCACTGCCGCCGCCAACATGGCGTTCACCAGCTGGTGGCGGCCCAAAAGATTCACCCGATACTCGCCGCGAACCGCTTCGTCTGTCGTTTTCACTTGGAAGCTCGCGCCTGACTCGTCCGGTTTAACTTTGACCGCGCGCCAATCATTTTCGGAACCGAATCCCGCTCGCCTCACATTCGCCCGCGTTCGGCCGACGATTTTTTCGATGTCCGGACTGTCGCCATTGACAAAGAGTGTTCCGTCTGCCGGCAGCAGCTCCGCCAGCCAACCCTGTTCCTCAGCCACGCCAGTCAGGTCGCCAAAGAATTCCAAATGCTCGCGTCCAACGCTGGTAATCACACCGAACCGAGGTTCAATCATGCGCACGAGCGGGGCCAGTTCACCGGGATGGTTCGTCCCGACTTCCAGCGCAGCGGCCTGGTGCGTCCGATCCAATTTCAACAAGGTCATCGGCACGCCGATGTCGTTGTTGAAGCTCGCTTCGCTCCAGAGCGTCTTGAACCGTTCGCGCAGCACCGATGCCAGCAACTCTTTCGTTGTCGTCTTGCCGTTTGAGCCGCCGACCGCAATCATGGCGGGATCAAAGTCGCGCCGATACCGGGCGGCCAGTTTGCCCAACGCCTGCCGCGTGTCCTCAACTGCGATCACCGCGCAACCGAGCACCTGGCTCTGAACTTTTTTTTGTTCCGCCATCACTGCCGCCGCGCCCTTGCGCACTGCTTCGCTCAAATAATCATGCCCGTCGAGTTTCTCTCCGGCCAACGCGACGAACAGGTCGCCGGGTTGCGTCTGCCTGGAGTCGCTGCAGACTCGCCTTATCGTTGCAGATGGTGAAGCGCCCGACAGTTCGCCGCCGCAGCTTTCGGCAATGTATGTCAAAGAACGCGGTTCCACGTCATTTCAGGGACTAATTGGCGTCGGACGTTGCTCTCCAGCCCAATGTTTCCAATGTCTCGCGCGCATGAACGCGGTCATCGAAAGGAATAACCGTGTCCTCAAATTCCTGATAGGTCTCGTGGCCTTTGCCCGCGATCAACACCGTGTCGCCCGGCTTCGCCCAACGAATGATTTTATCAATCGCCCGTTTGCGGTCCAGTTCGACGCGGTAGCCGTCGCGTCGCGCGCTGCAAAAACCTTCTTCCACCGCCGCGGCAATTTTCTCCGGGGTCTCGCGACGCGGATTATCGCTTGTAATGATGGTGGAATCGGCAAGTTCAGCGGCGACCTTCCCCATTTTCGGCCGTTTGCCGGCGTCCCGGTTGCCGCCGCAGCCGAACGCGATCAGCAGCCGGCCCGACGTGATTTCGCGCAGTGTGGTGAGCACATTACGCAAGGCGTCGTCCGTATGCGCGTAATCCACAAACACGCTGAACGGCTGGCCGAGCGCGATGTTCTCGAGCCGGCCCGGCACTGGCCTCATCGAATTCAGCGCGGTTTGGATCGGATGCACGCCGACCTTGAGGATGAGGCCCGGGCCGACGGCGGCCAGGGCGTTGTACACATTGTGGCGGCCAATCAACGGCAGACGGCACGGAAATTTCTCCTGAGGCGTCTCAATGACCATTTCCGTGGCATTTTTGCCGAGCTTGATTTGCGTGGCGCGAAGCTTCGCCGCCTGGCCAAGTCCGTAGGTGAATTGCGACTCAACGCTTGTTTCCTTCGCCAGCCGCGCGCCGAACGCATCGTCCAGATTGATGACGGCGCCTCCCCTTTTCGGGCCACTCGCCAACGCGACAAATAGTTTTTTCTTCGCCGCGAAGTAATTCTCCATGGTGCGGTGATAATCGAGATGATCCTGCGTCAGGTTGGTGAAGATGCCGACGTCGAATTCGACCCCACAGACACGCTTTTGTTCGAGCGCGTGCGAGCTGACTTCCATCACGCACGCCTGGCAGTCAGCGCGCAGCATCTGCGCCATCATCTGCTGAATTTCGAGCGCCTCGGGCGTGGTGCGCTGCGCAGGAATGACGCGCTCGCCGATCTCGTATCGCACCGTGCCAATCAAGCCGCAGTTAACTCCCGCGGCTTCCATAATCTGTTTCACCATGAAAGCCACGGTGGTCTTGCCGTTCGTGCCGGTGACACCAATGACCCTCAACTTTTTGCTTGGATGCTGGTAGTAAGCCGCGGCCACACGAGCCAGAGCTTCGCGCGCATCGGCAACTTTGATTTTTGTGGCGCGCTGCGAGACGAAGCCGTCCTGTTCGCAGACGACCGCCGTCGCGCCGCGGTCGACGGCGGAGCTGATGAAGCCGTGTCCATCCGTCTTTTGTCCGGGAATGGCCACAAAGACCATTCCCGGCGTCACGCGGCGCGAGTCATAAGCAAGGCCTGCCACCTCGCGGTCCAGCGGACCTTCGACGCGAATTGGAACAAGCTCATTGACCAATTGTTTCAACTGCATCGGCACATCAAAAGTTTCGTCCAGTTCGGGAGGTCGTCAACGTGGAGGGAGGCCGGTTTGAGCGATCACCTCCGGCGGGTTGGAAGACAGTTTCTGAAGTGGTTGGTCGGACGGCGCCTGGACATCCGGGCGAATCGCGAGGTAGGCCGCCACACGCTCGGCAATCGCCCTGAAAATCGGACCCGCCGTTTCGCCGCCGTAGTAACGCTTCGGGTCCGGTTCGTCCAGAAACACAGCGATGCAAATTTCGGGGTCGTCTGCCGGGAAGAAACCGA